>CBDUAX010000313.1:0-6014 GCA_965365235.1 uncultured bacterium | reverse complement strand
GAGGATCGCCCAGGCGAGCAGACCGAACAGTGCCAGCGCCACCGGGATGCCGAGGAGGGGGCCCCTGATCCGCCCCTCCTCCATGGCCTGTTGCATCTCGGGGATGGTGGCTTCGACGACGTCGAAGGGTTCCTCCCCGGCCTGAGGCCCGGTGCAGGAGAGAAGGGAAGCGCCCAGCAAAACTGTGCCGAGCAAGAGTCGGGGGGGTGCGTTCCACACGGTCATGACCGGCTTCCCTCAACGGGAGGCCCACCGGCCCCGGAGGGGGCCGGATCGTCTCCGGATGAGCACCTGATGACGAAGAGGCAAAGAGGTCTCAGGGCCCCGAAATTGTCAACCGGAGGGCCTTCCGGCTGCTTCTACGGCCCGATCCTCTTCCACTCCTCGATGAACCGAACGGCCCCTTCCACCAGGTTGTCGAAACGGAACTTCCCCTGGGCCGCTGAAGAATCGGCCAGGTCCCCGTTGCTGAAGACACCGTTGCTGGAAATCTCGTGGGACGCCGCCTGTTTGCCCGTCCCGACGGGTCGGAAAAGGTAGGTGGAAGCGACCAGCCCAGCGTTTCTCCCGGTCATCCCCTCGGTGGCGGCCTGGGCCTGGGGTGAGGGCGTCAGGATGGGGTTCTCGGCCCTGGCCATGTTCACCAGCTGAGGGGTGAGGTAGAGCATCCAGGAGGTCTCGCCCACCCCGGCATGGGAGTCGATGGTGGGGGCGGGGTAGGGAGAGTCCACCGACGGGAACTCGATGTCCCCCAGATCCACCGCGGAAGCCACAGTTGTGTTGTTGATGCGGGTGATGACGTTGGCCACCGATGCGGTGTTTCCACCATGACCATTGTAGATGGCGATCTTTCGGATGCCGTGGTGGATGAGGGCCTCGGCGGTCTCATAGATCACCTGTTCGAAGGTCGCCGGGGAAAGGGTCAGGGATCCGGAAAAACCCAGGTGGTGGGCCGAGATCCCGGCCATCACCACTGGGGCCACCAGAACATCTGTCTTCTGTCCAATGAGTTTGCAGGCCTCGCTGGCGGCCAGGAAATCGGTACCCAGCGGCAGGTGTTTGCCGTGCTGCTCGATGGACCCCACCGGGATCAGCGCCACATCCGTGCGCTGAAGAAGCTCCTCCACCTCCAACCAACTCATATGGGGTAGGTAGTTCTTCACCTTTTCCTGAGTGAAGAGGGGGTTCGTCTCCTGGGCTGAGGCACCGGAGGAGATGAGGAGCGTGGGGGAGAGGGAAAGGGCGAGAGTGAAAACAACCAGGCGGATTGGCAGCAGGGAGGTCGGCGAGCGCTTCATGGGAGTGCCCCTTTGGTAGATGGAAAACTCCGGGTCGGCGCCGAAGAGGTCCGGCAAGCCCCCCTATGGCTGGGGTGAGGTGCCTTTATTTCCGGACCGGTCGGCGGCTGGATCAGGGATAGGGGTCGAAGGACGGACTGGCAAGGTGGCAGAAAACCCTCTCGACGCCCATTCTCCACCGGCAAAAGGGGCGGGGTCCTCCAGCTCCGGCTTGGTGCCGACCCAGAAAGACGTTGCGACGCAGGAGTCCTCTTTGGACGCCTCGTCGTTTCCAACCACAGGATAGGGGACCTTCATGATCCGGTTGAGGCAAGTTCTCACCACCTGTTTTGCCACCCTGGTTCTGGTGGCGCTCTTCGCCATTCCAGCCACCTCCCAGGGGTTCCGCACGGAGCACGAAAAGTCGGGATTCCAGGAGTACACCTCCTACGAAGGCCTGATGGGATTCCTCCACGACGTCCAAGCCACCTCTGAAGACATGCTGCTGTCCTCTTTCGGCACGTCCATGGAGGGCCGGGTCCAACCGTACGCCATATTCAGCCGGCCCCTGGTCACCCGACCGTGGGAAGCCATGGTGTCGGGGAAGCCCATCATCCTCATCTACGCCAATGTGCATGGCGGGGAAAAAACCCTCCGGGAATCGAGCCTTCTTCTGGTGCGGGAGCTGGCCACCCGAGGTACCGAGGCGAACGGGTTCCTGGACGATCTGGTGGTCCTGGTTGCCCCTTCGGTCAATCTCGACGGATTCGAGCGGTCCACCCGGGGGAACGCCCGGGGGGTGGATCTGAACCGTGACTACATGAAGCTGGAGACACCGGAGACCCGGAATCTCGTCCGGAACCTCCTCCACGCCTGGCATCCGCACATCTCGGTGGATGGCCACAATGGGGGCTCCTACCCCTACAACATCACCTACCAGGCCAACAGTCACGCCACCCCCGACCCCAGCATCACCGACCTGTGTGACTTCGAGATCTTCCCCTTCGTCGATCGGAAAAACGAAGAGGCAGGGTACCGGTCGTTCTGGTATTCGGGGGCCACGCGGCAGGACAGCACGGTGTGGAGTGGTGGTGGGTTCGATCCTCGGATCAGCCGCAACTACGCGGCGTTCAACAACCATATCGGGATCCTCTTCGAGTCTCCCCGCCAGGACATGCAGACCGGTGCACTCACGGGCCTTGTTTCGTTCAAGGCCGTCCTGGAATACGCCATCGAAAACAAGGACCGGCTCTTCGAGGTCGTGAACGGGGCACGGGAGCGAACCGTCGAGTTGGGGCGCAGCGCCACGGGAAGCATCCCGGTTCAGGTGGAATACGGAGTGGAGGATTGGACGGTGGACTACGACTACGCCTCCGGACCCCGGGACAACCCGACCCTGGTTCCGGTGACGGGACGCCTCCTCAAGAAATCCATCGTGTTGAAGGAACGGCCGCGTCCCTATGCCTACATCCTGGAACCTAGGGCCATCAACGCGATCCAGATGCTCCAGAGACAGGATATTCTCATCGAGGTCCTTCAGGAGGCCACCGACATCGAGATCGATGCCTATCTGCTCGAGGGGATCGAGCACAACGCCGAATACGACCACCCGGCGGCAGTGACGGTGCAACTGGCAGATGAGCCCCTCACCCGTACCCAGACCTTCCCCAAGGGGAGCTTCATCATCCGAACTGCACAGATTATGGGCAGGGTCGCCACACACCTTCTGGAGCCGGAGACCAACGACAGTGTGGTTCGCTGGAATGCCATGGACGCGATCCTCCCAAGGCTCGGAAGGGAGGGGCAGGGCCCACCGGTGGTTCCGATTTTCAAGCTGATGCGGCCCACTGTGCTGCCGACGAGGGTGCTGGAGTACTGAGCGACCAGGGGATGACAATCCTGAGGGAGGGGCCTTCGGCCCCGGGGACCCCTCCCCGGTGGCATTCCCTCAGAGGATAGGGTCTTGGGCCCTTATCCTGGCGCCCACCTCACCCCTTGCCCCCTTGAAAACTTCAACTCCGGGGCCCTATTGTGGGACCCTCAAATCCGGCGCGTCCGACATCCCGGGTGGTGCAATGTCATCTTTACGGCCGTGCGTGGAGTGCGGCGAGCACATCGCTGTGGGGGACCGTTTCTGCCCGCGCTGTGGAGCGGAGCAGCCCTCGACGGCGACGTACGTGCTTCCGGGGGACCAGGAGGGGTCCCGCTGGGATGACATTTTGAGGCGCCTACAAGCCGCCACCCAAGGACGGTACGAGATCCGTGGCCTCATTGGCCGGGGCGGAATGGCCGCCGTCTATCTTGCTGACTGGCCCCATATGGATCTGCGCATCGCCATCAAGGTGATGGATCCATACCTCCTGGATCAGAGGAATGCCGTCCAGCGCTTCCTTCAAGAAGCCAGGACCATCGCAAAGCTGAACCACCGGCACATCATTCGCGTGTTCGACTCAGGCCAGGCAGGAGACCTTTACTACTTCTGCATGGACTACTATCCGGGACGGTCCCTGGAGGAGGTCTTGCAGGCAGGGGAGCGGCTTCCCATCGACGTTGTAAGACTGTGGTTGTGGCAAGCTGCCGATGCCCTTGGGTACGCCCACCGCCAAGCCCGGCCGGTGGTGCACCGCGACATCAAACCCTCCAATATCCTCCTGGGAACCGACGGAGACCTGGTACTGACGGATTTTGGCATCGCCAAGGTGAGAGACCTCGAAAGCACCTCGCCGGCCCCATCTCTCACCATGCCCGGTGCCGTTCTCGGCACCCCTGCCTACCTCAGCCCCGAACAGGCCTCGGGAATCCTGAACCCGCAGGGGAGCTCCACGGGCGCCACCGTGACGAGTGCGGCAGACCAGTACTCCCTTGGCGTGGTTGCATACGAAATGCTCGTGGGGGGGCCGCCGTTCACGGGGGAGATGACGGCGCTTCTCTCAGCCCATGCCACCCAGGACCCCAGGCCGATCCTCGAGGAACGTCCCGACTGTCCTGCGGATCTGGCTGGGGTCGTGACCCGCATGCTGGCGAAGTCGCCGGAAGACCGGTGGCCCGACATGCAGGAGATATGCAAGACCTTGGGGGTTTCCAGCCCTCCGAGCCGGTCCCCACTCCGTACGCAGCTCTCCGCCATCGCAAAAGGACACCGGCAGCTGGTCTCCATATCCCTTTCCCCGGTGCCAGACCTCCTGTTCGAGGGTCAGGGCCTCCGACTGAACGCAACCCCCCTCGACTTCACCGGCCAACCCCTGACTCCAAAGAAGGTCACCTGGAACTCCAGCAACCCGGAGATCGCCCAGGTCACCCAGGACGGAACCGTAAAGGCTCTCCGGGCGGGTGCTGTCTGCATCAGTGCTACGGCCGAGGGAGTCTCCGGGGAAATCCAGCTCTCCGTTTCACCCATTCCCATCGACAGGGTGGTCGTTCTCCCAAGCACCATGAACACGGCCGTGGGAGAGGCCGTCTCCTTCCGAACGCTCCTCTTGAGCGGCGAGGGGCATGAGTTGGAAGGGCGGGAGGTCAGCTGGACCTCCAGCGATCCAACCATCGCCTCCGTAGGACCCGATGGCCGAGTCACCCCACTCCGGCCCGGAACGGTGACGCTGACCGCCTCCAGTGAAGGCAAATCGAGTACCGGATCTCTCACGGTGGCTCCCCCGGCGGTGGGGGCCCTCGAGCCGCCCCAGCGATGCCGCCTGTGGCACGCCGTCCCAACTCGAGATCGAGTTGGGAGCGACCGCCGAGCTCACTGGTCGTACGCTGGACTCGTCCGGGTCTCAGCTCCACGGACACCCCGTGACATGGGAATCGGAAAACCCTTCCCTCGTGGAGGTCACAGGCGAGGGCAGAGTGCACGGAATCTCTCCTGGCACCACCACGGTGAAGGCAACCTGCGAGGGCTTTGTTGCCGAGGCGAAGGTTACGGTAGCCAGAGAGCGCGTGATCCAACTTGTCCTCCTCCCCGAGTCTCCTGTGGTTCGAAAGGGAGAAACCCTGCAACTGTTCGCGAGCCCCAGGGGAGTGAGCGGGTCCACCCTCCCTGACCGGGTGGTGGACTGGCGTTCGGCGGATCCCTCCATCCTCGAGGTCGATCCGAATGGGGTGGTCTCCGGGATTGGAGTTGGGACAACTCAGGTGGCGGCCAGGTCCGAGGAGGTCATCTCTGCTGTTGACGTGTCTGTGGCCCCGGCCGCAGTCGCCTCTCTGGAGATCGTCCCTTCGACCCTTTCCCTGCCTTTGGGAGAGAGGGGGTCACTCACCGCGGAGCCCCAGGGTTTTGATGGTGAGATCCTGGAGGGCCGGGGGGTCGGATGGGAATCCTCCGATCTGTCCATCGCCACTGTCGACCCCACCGGGAGCCTCAATCCCATCGCTACCGGCCAGGTTCGAATCCTGGCCACCTGCGAAGGCAAGACCGCGGCGGCCCAGGTTACCGTCTTACCCGCTCCCGTCGAGGCCATCGAGCTCGGAGCGTCCAGCCTCTCAATGCGTTTGGGGGAATCCCGGCGGCTCGACCCCGTCGTACGGGCCAAAGACGGTAGTTTGGCATCCGACCGGCAGCTGGTCTGGTCATCCCACAGACCCGAGATCGTGGAGATCGATCAAACAGGGCGGGTCTCGGCCCTCTCGGTGGGCACGGCCTCAGTGGTTGTGGAGTCGGAGGGAGTCTCTCAGACCGTAACCGTCGAGGTGATCCCCGTCCCGGTGACATCCATCGAGTTGACCCCCGACTCCCTCCAAATC
>CBDUAX010000312.1:0-6070 GCA_965365235.1 uncultured bacterium | reverse complement strand
AAAGGCTCGCAGGGGGCTTGCCTGGGGGCCATCGCGGGGGTTTCAGGAAAGCTTGGCGGGGACCGTAAACTGGTACGTCAGGAACCGAGGGTCGTGGTGGGGAAGGACCCGGACCGAGACCATTCAAGAATCAGAAGGAGCCGCCGGATGAAAGTGACGGTGATTGGGACTGGGTACGTTGGCCTGGTGGGCGGGGCGGGTTTCGCCGAGACTGGGAATGACGTCATCTGCGCCGACATCGACGAAGGGAAGATCACCCGACTGAATGCCGGGGAGATCCCAATCTACGAACCGGGGCTTGAGCCGCTGGTTCGGAGAAATGTGGAAGCTGGGCGACTCCGTTTCACCACTGATGTACCCGAGTCCGTCCGGGCGTCTGAGATCATCTTCATTGCTGTGGGCACACCCCCTGACGAGGACGGATCCGCCGACCTACAGCACGTTTTGGCTGTGGCCAGGACCATTGGGCAGACCATGGAGGGGGAGAAGATCGTCGTCACAAAGAGCACGGTTCCGGTAGGCACGGCGGCCCGGGTCAGGGAGGCGATCGAAGCCGAAACCAGCCATCCAGTGCACGTCTGTTCGAACCCTGAGTTTCTGAAGGAGGGAGCCGCGGTAGACGACTTCATGAAGCCCGATCGGGTTGTCCTCGGCGTCGACTCGGATTATGCGGACCGGGTCCTAAGGGATCTCCACGCGCCGTTCGTCCGCACCGGCAATGCGATTCTCGTGATGGACATCGCCGCTGCGGAGATCACCAAATATGCCTCCAACGCAATGTTGGCGACCCGGATCTCCTTCATGAACAGCATTGCCCAACTCTGTGAAGCAACCGGTGCCGATGTGGACCGGGTTCGACAGGGGTTGGCAACCGACTCCCGGATCGGTCCCTTCTTCCTCTTCCCGGGTGTGGGGTACGGAGGGTCCTGCTTCCCAAAAGATGTAAAGGCCCTTGCCCGAACCATGAATGAGCTGGGTACCGACGCCTCGATCCTCGAAGCAGTAGAGTCGGTAAACGACCGCCAGAAGCATCTGTTGGTCGATCGGGTTGTGCGCCGGTTCGGAGAGGATCTTTCCGACAGGAAGTTCGCAGTGTGGGGTCTGGCCTTCAAACCGAATACGGACGACATGCGGGAGGCACCAAGCCTTGTGACCATCGAAGGACTCCTCGAAAGAGGGGCCCGGGTTTCGGCTCATGACCCCGTAGCGATGGAAGAGGCCAAGAGGCACTTCGGGGACCGGATCACCTACGGCGAATCTAACTACAGTACCCTGGATGGAGCCGACGCCCTCCTGATCCACACGGAGTGGTTGCCCTATCGGCGGCCGGACTTTCCCAGGATGAGGGAGCTAATGAGGACCCCACTGATTCTCGATGGTCGGAATATCTACCGGCCGGAACGCATGGCGGAGTATGGCTTCGAATACCAGTCGGTGGGCCGTACCCCAGTCACCCCGAACCCGAGTTGAGCTACCCCATGCGAATCCTCATCACCGGAGCAGCGGGCTTTCTCGGCTCCCACCTCGTCGACCGGTTCCTGGCAGCCGGCCATGGGGTCGTGGGGGTAGACAATTTCGTTACCGGGTCCTGGCGAAACCTGGTACATCTGGAGGACCGAGAGGATTTTTCCTTCATCGAGCATGATGTGTCCAAACCCCTCTTTTTGGCCGAGCCTGTGGAGGGAGTGCTCCACTTCGCTTCCCCGGCCAGTCCTGTCGACTACCTCGAGCTCCCGATCCAAACCCTGAAGGTGGGGAGTCTGGGTACATACAACATGCTCGGGTTGGCAAAGTCTCAGCGGGTTCCTTTTCTGTTGGCCTCGACCTCGGAAGTATACGGGGATCCCCAGGTTCATCCTCAACCGGAGAGCTATTGGGGGCACGTCAACCCCATCGGGCCCAGAGGGGTTTACGATGAGGCAAAGCGTTTCGCTGAGGCCATCACCATGGCCTACCATCGGTACCACGGTGTGGAAACCAGGATCGTCCGGATCTTCAACACCTATGGGAGTCGGATGCGGCCGGCCGACGGCCGGGTCGTTTCGAACTTCATTGTCCAGGCACTGCGCGGTGAACCCATCACCCTCTACGGTGACGGGGCCCAAACCCGGTCGTTTTGCTTTGTGGAAGACGAGGTGGAGGGGATCTTCCGGCTATTCAACTCCGGGTACCCTGAACCGGTGAACATCGGAAATCCGGTAGAGTTCACGATCAAAGAGTTGGCGGAGGTAGTCCTCCAGGAGACAGAGAGCCGCTCCGAGCTGGTGTCCCTCCCACTCCCGGAGGATGACCCGAAAGTGCGTCAGCCGGATATTACTCGGGCCCGAGAACTTCTGGATTGGGAGCCCGGGGTGACGCTTCGGGAGGGGATTTCCCGGACGATCCCCTATTTCCGGAAACTGGTGGAAGAAGAGGACGCCGGAGCCAGGACCCTGTCATGAAGGTTCTCGTGACCGGGGCCGCGGGGTTCATCGCATCCCACCTCGTGGAGCGGTTGCTTGCCGGCGGGAAGTCGGTGGTAGGGCTGGACAACTTCGACCGCTTCTATGACCCGGCCATCAAAGAGGCCAACCTCCGGGTGGCCCGAGATTCCTCCGACTTCCTCCTGGCTCGCGGGGACCTTCGAAGCCCGGAGGATCTGGCCGGACTCCCGGATGGTGTGGACACTATCGTCCATATCGCTGCCCGGGCCGGGGTCCGGCCTTCCATCGAGGAACCTCTCCTCTACTATGATGTGAACGTCAACGGGACTTTGCGCCTGCTGGAGTTGGCAAGAGACCGGGGGATCCGACGCTTCGTTTTTGCCTCCTCCTCCTCCGTGTACGGGAACAACCCCAAGGTTCCCTTCTCGGAGGCTCACCGGGTCGACAACCCCATCTCCCCCTATGCCGCTACGAAGAAGGCCGGGGAGCTTCTCTGTCATTCCTACACTCACCTTTATGGAATATCCTGCCTGAATCTGCGTTTTTTCACCGTCTACGGACCCAGGCAGCGGCCGGATCTGGCCATTCACAAGTTCGCCAGGCTCCTGGCCAGCGGCGACGAAATCCCGATGTTCGGAGACGGCAGCACACAGCGGGACTACACCTATATCGACGACATCCTCAAAGGTGTAGAAGGGGCGCTCCGGTGGGTGGAGGAAAACGAGGGTGGTTATGAGATCGTCAACCTTGGAGAGAGTCGCACCGTCTCCCTTCGGGAGATGATCCGGGTCGTTGGAGAGGAGATGGGCGTCAAGCCCCGGATTCGACGCCTCCCAATGCAGCCCGGGGACGTAGAAAGGACCTACGCCGACATCTCCAAAGCGAGACGGCTATTGGGGTATGAACCCACCTGGGAATTCCGGGAGGGAGTCAGGGAATTCATCCGCTGGCTCCGGAGATGAGTTTTCTGGAAACGCCGGATGTACGGGGGAAGGGTTTGGGCATGACTTCTGGCCCCCCACCTTCACGGCTCTGCTAGACCCAATGGTACTCTTCTTCGTACCTTAGCTTTGGCGAAACGGCTCCGGACCTCTGTCCTTGGGGCGAAACCGTGCCATCACCTTCGGAAAAGCCTCCATGTACGGCGAAGACATCTCCCCCGTGAAGCACCTCCTCGAGAGGGGAATCTCCTCTTGGGAGAGGGCCGACTACAAATCGGCTTTGGACGATTTTCAGGCGGTCCTCGAGGACTACCCCACGCTGCCGGATGTTCACAACAAGGCGGGTCTCTGTCTCGCGATGATGGGGGATCACCAGGCAGCCTTGAAGGAGTTCGACCAGGCTCTGGGTATCGCGGATACCTACGCGGAAGCTCACCTTAACAAGGCCATCGTTCTTCAGGAGTTGGGGAGATTCGAGGATGCCAGAAGACACCTCAAGAGGGCCGATGAGCTGGATCGCAGAGATTCCGAGGAATTCCCCTCCGATGTCGGCCATAAGATTGCCATCGCCCATGCCAAGCTGGGGGATCTTTATCTTGTTGCGGACCATCCGGAGGAGGCGGCCCAACAGTACAAGTCGGCACTGGAGGTGCGGGCACGATTCCTGGATATCCGTATCAAGTACGCCGAAGCCTTGATGGGAATGGCCCAGTGGGAGGATGCCCAGGAACAGTTGAACATCATCCTCGAGAAGAACCCCAGTCTGACCAGCGCCCGGCTTCGTCTGGGTGTGGTACGGCACCGGCTCGGGGACGAGGCGGCGGCCCGAAGGGAGTGGGAGCGGTGCCTGGAGGAAGACCCGGGAGATCGACGGGCACGGGCCTATCTCGCCGCGGTCTCTGGAGGGGCGGTCAGGAGCAGTCCGTAGGACCCCTGGCATGGAAGCTGCCACCTCTACGAGGTCGCATCCCCGGTCTGATGCGACCTCGTTAGCTTTGGGACGAAGAATATGCCTCGAACCGTATCGATTCTGACCCTTTTTGCGGCGGTGGTTTGTGCCTGTGCGCCCCTTGGGGAAGAAGGCACATCCCTCTCCCGGGGCGACCAAGCCTTCGCCCGTGGGGACCTGGAGGAGGCGCTGGCGGAATACCGCCTGGCCGAGCGGCAGGGGGCACGGGACGCCGAAACCATGGCTCGGATTGCCCATTCCTACGTGGCCCTCAGGAGAATCGACGAGGCACGGGAGTACTATGGGATGGCCGTGGGGACCGACTCCACCTTCGCTGATCAGGCGGCGGCCGACTTTGCACACCTGGCCCGCCTCGAACAGGGAGCCGGGGACAGGTTCGGAATGGCGTCGGCCATACAGACGGCCCAGACTTTCAGGCCCGGAATCAGCCTGGACGACCTGGCCCTTCCTCTCGCCCAGCACTATTCAGAGATCGGTGAGCATGGTCGGGCCGTGCCCTTCTACCAGAAAACGCTGACGGTTCTGGACCCGGACTCCTCCCCCAGAATCTTGTTCGAGATGGCCGTTGCATATGACGAGATCGGTGACTGCGAGAGTGCAGTCATCTTCTACGAGGACTACCGGTCCAGGCTCCCCCGATGGCGTAGCGAACGGGGCGAAGTGGATTGGCGATTGGGTTTTTGCTCTTTCGAACTGGCTCAACTTCGGCGAGCCGAAGAGGACGAGCAGGAGGCCCTGCGGCATCTGGAGACGCTGCTTCGAATTGGGGAGCCCAGAAGCCACCTGGCTCGGGGGTACTTCGAAAAGGGAGAAATCCTCGGGCTTCGAGGGGAATGCGAAGCGGCCTTGGAAGCCTTCATGGAGGTTGCAGTCGTAGATCCATCGAGAAATAGCCCTCTGGTAGCCCGAGCAGAACTTCGGATAGACCAGATTCGTTTTGGCCCCGGAGCGGGTTTCCGCCGGCCACGAGGGGAGGGAGTATCTTGTTTTCCGCCTCCGACCCAAACGGGTTCCGGTAGGTCGTCGGGTCGCCCGGGTTGAGTCTCCTTTCCTCCCCACTCCTCTCAGGAAATCGACCAGATCATGCCAGTTCCCTTCCTGGACCTGAAACTTCAGTACGCAAAGATCAAATCGGAGATTGACGAAACCATCCAAAGGGTGGTGGCCTCGCAGGGGTTCGTGCTGGGTCCGGAGGTGTCGGGCCTCGAGAGCGAGATTGCGTCCTTTCTCGGGGTCTCCCATGCGGTGGGGGTGGCCAGCGGGACGGATGCTCTCCTTCTACCTCTCTTGGCCTTGGACCCGAATCCCGGTGATGAGGTGGTCATTCCCGCCTTCACCTTCTTCGCAACCGCTGGGGCCGTCTGGAATGCCGGGTTCACCCCTGTCTTCTGTGATGTGGACCCGGAGACCTTCAACGTCACGGTCGATACGCTCCAGGCTGCATGGACCCCCAGGACCAGGGCTGTCGTACCCGTTCACCTGTACGGTCAGATGGCTGAGATGGAGGAGATCAATACCCTGGCCTCCAGAGAGGGGGCTTTTGTTCTCGAAGATGCAGCTCAGGCAATCGGCGCGAGGCAGGGTGATACGCCGGCGGGGGCTTCCGGTGGGGCCGGGGCCTTTTCCTTCTTCCGGCTGAACTCTACGACCTTCGGATTGATGAGGGCCACCGGCCCCATGCCGCCCTCCTCCTCATCCCGCACGTCGACGACGATGACCCTCTTTGAGATCCCGAC
>CBDUAX010000311.1:0-6073 GCA_965365235.1 uncultured bacterium | reverse complement strand
CTCTTGGAGAGGGGATCCTACGTGGGTTTTGCTCTCGACTCAATGGGCCGGAGCAGAAAGAAGGAAGCCCCCCACCCCAGGGTGGAGGGCTTTCGAAGAAACCGATTCCGGCGGCCCCGGATCTTTGGGCCAACTCCTTCCGTCAATCGTCGTCCCAACTGTCTCCTTCGCGGGCTTCCTTCGCACCCATGGAAACCCCTGTCCCCACACCGGCTCCGAAGAGGAGTGCAGTGCCGGCACCCACCAGTGGGAGTATGGTGACCACGGGAGCGGCCAGGACCGCAGCCGTGACACCGGCAGCGACGCCGAGTCCCGGTTTCTCCACGATCTTGGTGTAGCGGAGCCGTTTCCGCACGAACTTTCTCGACCTGAGATGGCCATAGATGCTGACGGCTCCAGCGATCCCGATTCCAATGAGTTCGAACATTACGTTGCCTTCAAAAGGTTCAGTTGGTGGGTGCGGTCGGTGGCGTCCGATCCGTCCACCCTTATTCACACTTCCCTACGGTACCCCCGGGCCAGGGGTTTCGGCCATCTTTCGGGTGGTCTCAGAAGATCACCAGCATGATGCCACCGGCCATCACCTTCTGGTTCTCATACTCATCCCAGCTTTGGTACTTGAACTCCACGAAGGGCTGGAACTGGTCGAAGGTCGGCCCCTGTAGGATCAGGCCTGCAAGGAAATTGATTGCCGTTCCCTCGTCTGTGGAAAGATCGAACTGCCCCTCCCACTTCTGGAAGGCCATGCCGGCACCGATATACGGTTTCATGAGGAACGGTACAGGAAGGGCCCATAGCACATTCACTCCCAGCTCGTTCATGTCACAATCGAAGTTTCCGCACGAAGGGCTGTAGAAATCGTATGTGCCCTGAAGGGTCAGTCCCGTCAGCGGCAGGCCCAGGTGCGCTCGACCCCCAACCCCCCAAGTGAGCTCGTCGTCGATATCGGTATTGGCGACGAAATGCCCTCCCACGGACAGGACCTGGCCCGAGGCCGGGAGAGCGCCCAGGAGGGCGCATAGAAAGCCCAACGCCATCGATTGCCTCAGTCTGCGTCCAGATCCGCTTACCATGCGTGTTCTCCTTCGTTTACCGCAGGTCAAAGTCCGACTTCGAACATGTGACCCCGCTTTGAGGGGCCGGTTCCCATTGAGCCCCTGTCAGGCGGAAAAAACCCTCTTCATTCAAAGCTACCCC
Source organism: uncultured bacterium (assembly GCA_965365235.1). Classification (GTDB taxonomy): domain Bacteria; phylum Gemmatimonadota; class Gemmatimonadetes; order Longimicrobiales; family Gaopeijiaceae; genus CBDUAX01. The sequence goes on along the minus strand of CBDUAX010000311.1, from coordinate 4,876 downwards.
CGTGGATCCCCTCTTTGCTAGCGTTCAGGACCTCACGGCAAGGGAGCATGAGGAAGCTGTTGGAGGCGACTCGCCCGATCAGGATCGCTAGGGCTGCTGCCGTCACACCCACCAGTCCCAGCTTCCACCCCAGGAGTGGGAAGAAGAGAGCGATTCCCCCCACCTCGAGCGCTGTGGCCAGGGTGATGGGTCGGGTCCTCATCCCTACGACCAGGAGAGAACGCTGGAAGGAGAGAAGGACCGACATGAAGGGCAAGGGCACCAGGATGGCCGCCGGCAGAATGGCAAAGGAGGCGAGGTCTGGAGAAAGCCCCGAGACGGTTTCGAACCAAACCGAGGATAAAGGGGTCAGGGTGACGAGAGCCATGGCTCCCGTGGATGCGAGCCCCAGGACAAGGGCGAAGCGGGCGAGAGGACGAAAATGTTCGTGCCGTTTCCCCATCATCGCGATAGCGACCTCCTGGAAGGAAAGGCCCATCGATCGGAAGATGAAGGTCAGGGAGATCACGACCGGGAAGACCGCCAAAGATTCCACTGGAGAGGTGGCTCGTCCCATGAAGAAGGTCATCATGGGCTGGGCAGCCAAGCCAATGAGAGAGGTCAGCGCCAGCGGGTAGTAAAACCGCAGGATCCGACGGTACGTGAGCTCCGGTTCGACCAGGGCTTCGGAATCGCCAGGGTGTGAGGCCGGCTTGGGAAGCTTCCGAACGGAAGGCAACGCCATGATGTGGCTGGCCAGCGCTTCCAGGAACACCCCAACCGATAGGCTCGCCGCACCCACCCAAGCCCCTGGGGGCTTCACCAGGAAAAAGAGGATCAGGCCGGTAGAGGCCATGGTGGTCAGGCGGATCACCGTCCCCACTGCCACGAGACGGGTCCGACCGTCCCGGATCAGCAGTCCCTGGTACAAGCGCCGATGGCCGATGGATGCAGGCCAGGGGAGGAGGAGCCACAGGGAGCCGTAGACCAGTCGCGCCACCTCCTCCGGTATCGCGATGAGGTCCAGCATGATGAAGCTGAACACCGAAGGGATCAGGATCAGGAGTTGGACCAGGGTGACCAGGCCGTTGAGGGTGAAGGTGAAGTTCCTCAGGCGCCGGAACTTGAGGAGATCATCGGCCAGCGCCGTGGAGGCGCTCATGATCATGATGACCGGTGCTTCGATGAGGAGTGCAAAGGCAAAGGCCACCCCGTATGCCGCCAGGTTGAAGCGCGGATCCGGTAGGCGGGCGATGACGGCCGCCAGGAATGGCCCCTCCACCGACATCATGATCCAGGTGGCTGCCAGCGGGAGCCAGAAGAGGAAGATGGCTTTTTGTGTGCGCTCGGGCGTCACCGGGCCTCACGGGCGGAGGAAGGTAGGATCAACAAGAAATCTCGCGCCTTTCGGCCAGGTGGCAACCGGCCTTTTGCCCTTTTCTGGCGAGGCTCAGGAAGGGCCGGTAAACTCCGGCTCCTCAGTGTGAGTGACCATTCCCTTGATGAGGAAGGAACCAGGATGAGTGCAGACCCAAATAGCTCTCCCAGAGCCGTGGGTGGATGCCTGTGCGGTGCGGTGAAGTACGAAGTTCACGGGAAGCTTTACAACGTCATCAACTGCCATTGCAGCAAGTGCCGACGCCATCACGGCAACTTCTCTGCTCATGCTTCTTCGCTGCGGGAAGACCTGAGACTCGTGGAAGAACGGGGGCTCAAGTGGTATCGGTCGGTCCAGGACGAAACCCCCGATGTATACCGCGGTTTCTGCTCCGAGTGTGGCGGAAGTCTCTTCTGGGACCCAAGGGGGGACGACCATATCTACATTTCGGCCGGCACTCTCGACCAACCCACGGGCTTGAAGACAATTGGACATATCTGGCTGAGTCAGGGCGGGGATTATTATGAACTCACGGACGACCTGGAGAAATACGACCTGGATTCCAGCGGGAAGTTGGTAGCCAACGAAAACTGAGGGACTCGCCTGTTGAAAGTGGCGGTGGGATCCCCTGGGACGAGCTGCTTAGAGAACAGCCCGCGGGAGTGAAAGCCTGAACCGGGGGCTCCAGCACTCCGACCCTCTCCCTTACTACTACTCCGACCTCAGAGCCTCCACGACATCCACTGTGGAGGCCTTGTGGGCCGGTAGCCAGGTGGCCAGGAAGCTTACGGCGAGGAGGATCCCGGTGACGCCCCCGTAGGTCAAAGGGTCCGTGGCCTGGACACCGAAGAGGAGGCTCTGGAGGGAGCGGCTCAGGGCCCAAGCCCCCACCACCCCCACTAACACACCCAAACCCGAAACTGCCATTCCCCTACGCAACACCATGCCCCGGACGCTTCCTCCCTCGGCCCCCAACGCCATCCTCAACCCAATCTCCCGGGTGCGGCGTGCGGTGACATGAGAGATGACTCCGTAGAGCCCCACGGCTCCCAGTATGAGTCCCATGAGGGACGCGATCCCCAACATGGTGAGGGTGAAGACCGTCCTGGCCCTGGCCCGGACCATCCTCTCTTCCATGGTCCGGATCCGGGAAAGGGGGAGTCTGGGATCCGCCTCTCTGAGAACCGACCGGAGGCCAGCCACCAGGGAGAGAGGATCACCGGAGGTCCGTACCGCATAGTCCATGGTCTGGACCAGCCAGCTCTGGTTCTCGTCCTCGCCCTGCAAGGCTGTGTAGTAGATGGTGCCCATGGGCTCTTCTACCAGAGACACATTATGGACGTCGCCCACCACTCCCACCACCGAAAGGGCGGCTCCACCTTCGGATGCAGAGACACCCCGTACGACCTGAGTGCCCAGGGCCCGGTTCAGGACCTCCTCCCTTCCTCCGGTGAACCCGTCCCCCATGAGGGTCTCCATGGCCTTCTGGGAAGCGATAAGGATAGCGTTTCCATCGGCCCCATCACTCCAACGGGGTCCCCGCCCCCGTGCGACAGGAATGCCCAGGGCCTCGAAGTACCCGGGGGTGACGCCTCTGGTCTCCAGGAATGGAGCCATCTCTCCGGGGGGTGGGGGGTCACTGGCCAGATAGAATCCGTTGATCCCCGACATTCCTCCGACGGGAAGTCGGGACACCGCGCCAGCTTCCTGGACGCCCGGGAGAGATCGAATCCGCTCAAGGAAGCTCTCATGGAAGGCAGAGACCGCGAGGGGGTCTGGGTAGTCATTCTCGGGAAGGGACACCCGAAAGGTCAGGAGCCCCTCGGCGTCGAATCCAGGATCCACGTTCTGCAGGGCTGAGAAGCTCCGGACCATGAGGCCCGACCCCACAAGGAGCACCAGGCCCAAGGCCACCTGGCCAGCCACCAAAAGCTCTCGGGCCCTGATCCCCTTCGGCCCTCCGGTAGAGGAACGACTGCCATCCCTGAGTTCCTGGGCAGGGTGAAGAGTGCGGTTCCGGAGCACCGGGATTAGGGCGAAGGTGACCACAGCGAGGACCATCAGCCCTACGGTGAAGAGGAGAACACTCCCGTCCAGTCCCACCTGTTCCAGGCGAGGCACATACCCTGCCCCCAAACTCCGAAGAAGGATGAGACCCTGCCAGGTCAGTAAAAGGCCCAAACCCGCCCCTGCTCCCACCAGCATCAGGCTCTCGGTGATGTGTTGTTTGAGAAGCTGGAGCTGGTCGGCGCCGATGGCAGCCCGTAAGGCCACCTCCCGCCGCCTCCCCTCGGCCCGAACCAGCATGAGGTTCGCCACATTGGCAAAGGCGATGAAGAGGACGAATCCGACGGTGCCCAGGAGTACCCAGAGGGCCGTGCGCACATCACCCACCACGTCGTCGATGAAGGGACGGACGAAGACCTGGAGGTCAAGCTCCTCCAGGAAGGCCGGAGACAGCTGCGGATACTGGTCAGGAAGCCGGGGGACCAATGCCTGCAGCTCCCGTCGAGCTGCATCAGCGGCCACGCCTTCGGCCAGACGGCTGATCCCCTCCTCATTGAACCCCTGGAAGGAGTTCGAGGCCGGATCCAGGGGTAGCGGTACCCAGAGGGCCACGTTCTCGTCTGGGAAGGCGAAGCCCTCCGGCATCACCCCCACCACTTCGTAGGCTCGGCCGTTGAGCTGAACCGCCCGAGACAGGATGTCTCGGTCGGCGCCGAAGCGCTCTGTCCAGAGGCCGTGGGAGAGGATCGTCACCGTGGGTCCGCCTACCCTGCCCTCCTCTTCACTGAAGGGCCGCCCCAGAGCCGGCTGCACTCGAAGGACCTGAAAGAGGGAGGGTGTGATGCGCCGACCCACAAGCTGGGTCGGATCCCCGGCCTCCGTGAGGGTAAGGCTTGCTCCGCTGTGAAGGGCCATGGCCTGGAAGGAGTGACTCAAAGCCTCATACACCACATGAGACGACCGGGAGTTGGGAATCCGGTCCATGTCCATCCCCGGGGCGGAATGGAAGACGGTCACGAGCTCTTCGGGGTTCTCATAAGGGAGGGGTTCCAGGAGTACGCCGTCCACAACCGAGAAGACGGTCGTGCTGGCCGCAATCCCCAGACCCAGGGTGAGCAGGGTCACAACGGTAAAGAGGCGCTGACGTGCCATGCGCCGGAAGGCTTGCTTGAATCCCAGACCTGACCACATGCCCATGGACGTCCCCTCCCCGTTGATGACCGGCCCATTCAGTCCAGGCCTTGTGGTCTCTACGGGAGGGAGTCACGTGGGAGTTTCAGCGTATGAGCACCCAAACCCCACTGGCACTGGATGTGGGTTTGGATTCCGGGCGGGCTGGCCGGGCCGCAGATGTCCCCGGAAACCCCGAACCCACCCCCTCAACCCCCCAATCCCATCCCCCGTTCCTACCCCTCTCGCCCATTTCGCCCGCAGCCCGGCGGATCCACAGCGCCCTCGGACTTTCTAGCATTCCCACAGGGACGGGTTTCCAAAAGAACTGCTGGCGCGGGT
>CBDUAX010000310.1:0-6082 GCA_965365235.1 uncultured bacterium | reverse complement strand
TGGGGAGTGCCCGGAGGCAGAATCTCCGGACTGAAGCAGAGCTGGAAGAGACCCGGCTGGAGGCTCAACGTCTCCAAAGCCTTCTCAGCGCTCGTGGTGCCCAGGCCCAGCAGCTCCAATCGAGGCTGAATCAGCTCACCGCCATCGAGCAGGAGATTCGGGAGCGAAACCAGATCTATGAAGAGGTTCTGAATCGGTTTCGTTCCCTCATCGATGCCGGGCGATTGAGCGTCTCCATCGCTCGAGGGCGGATGGTCATCAATCTCCCACAGGACATTCTTTTTGCCTCGGGGAGTGCCAACCTCGGATCCGACGGACGGGGGACCTTGGCCGAGGTGGCGGAAGTACTGGCCGAGTTCACCGACCGGACCTTCCAGGTGGAGGGGCACACCGACGATCAACCCATCTCAACCGCGCAGTTCCCAAGCAATTGGGAGCTCTCCGCGGCCAGGGCCCTTTCGGTGGTGAAGGTACTGGTAGATCGGGGCGTTCCTGCAGAGAACCTCTCCGGGGCTGGGTACGGCGAATATCATCCGGTGGCTCTGAACGAGACCTCCGGTGGCCGACGTCTGAATCGACGCATCGAGATCGTCATGCTCCCGAATCTGGACGTCATCGCGGAGACGCAGTCGGAGGGTCGAGGGCCCTAGTCCTGAGCCTTTCCGGATTCCTTCCGGACCGCAGTTCTAAGCGCCAGGAGGAATCCACCCCAAATGAAGGTGAGGATTCCCAGCATCGTTATCCATGTAGCCGCTGTCATGCGTGCTATGGTGGGGTGGAGGACCCGGAAAGGCAAGCTGGGCCCGGGAGTCGCCTCCCAGACCCAGCCCTGCTCGAGTACCTGAACGCAGCTCCCGAGGTCTTCCGCTGAAGCGGGACCGAACGTCCCGGATCTGTGCTCCCTCTACTCCCTCACACTCGGAAGCACGCCCTCGACCCCTGGATCCTCCCGGAGGCTCAGGGTCCCTTCTACCGTCCTCGCACCCGCCGATACGCGGACCCGATAGGTCCCGGCCACGGCCTCGGAACCCTGGGGGCCCCTCATGGGGAAACCCGCAGGAATCTGGCCTCCCATCCGCTCACGCATCTCTGCCATCCGGTCTTGGTACGCATCGATCTCGGCCTGGGAAGCTTCGAATCTCAGGTCCCAGAACCATCGGTTGAGCCCCGCGTGGGCTTCTACCTCGTGGGATACGCTGAAGCTTCCGTCCAGGGATGAAATCTCGATCGTTACGGGGTCGGACGGCGCGGACCCCAACCAGAATGAGAGGCCGGCCGAGTTGACGAGCTCATTGGGTGAGTTCCCGGGAGGTTGCTGTTCGATGGTCAGCGGATTCCGCCCCATGAACAGTTTGTGGCCCCGGGTCGCACCCCGGCTGATACCTCGCCAGCGGGTTGCCGTCTTGGGAATGAAGAGGTGGAGGTCGGAGGCTTGTACTTCCGGCGTGAGCTGTTGTAGAGGTGTGACGTCATCCAGGATCCAGACGCTGCGTCCGTGGGTCCCTGCAATTACGTCCCCGTCCCTCGGGTGAATCACCAGGTCGTGAACGGCTACCGTGGGTAGTCCCTGACCCAACCTGGCCCAGGTGAGACCTCCGTCCACGGAGTGGAAAGCACCGAACTCAGAACCCGCGAAAAGGAGCTTTGGGTTCTTGGGGTCCTCTCGCACCACATAGATGGGATTACCGTCAGGGATCCCGTCGGAGATCTTCGTCCAGTTGGCTCCGAAGTCGGTGGTCTTGTAAATCCAGGGACGGAACTCGTCAGAACGGTGTCCGTCAATGGAGACGTAGGCGGTTCCCTCATGGAAACGAGACGGTTCGACCCGACTCACCCAGAGGATTCGGAGGGGCTCGGGTAGGTTCACCCCGACGTCGTTCCAGCTCTCACCCCCGTCCCGAGTCACATGAATTCGGCCGTCATCGGTTCCGGCCCAGATCAGGCCTGGAGTGACCGGAGACTCCGCAACGGTGATGAGGGTTGCATGGGTTTCAGCGCTGGTTACGTCCCGGGTGAGGCCTCCGCTCTCCGGATCCGTGAGCTCAGGGATGTTAGTGGACAGGTCCGGGCTGATGATTTCCCAGGTGTCCCCCCGGTCGTAGCTCCGGAAAAGGTGGTTCCCACCGAAAAGGAGGGTGTTGCTGTTATGTGGGGAGAGCCTCAAGGGGGCCGACCAGTTGAAGCGGAACCAATCCCGGTCCAGTCGGTTGGGGTCTCCATCGTATCCCGGGACAGCCTCCTCGAAGTTGACGATGTTGGCCGGTGTGGGGGTGATGCTCTTCCCTTGCTGGCGGAATACGGCGTCGAGGCGCCTGATGTTGCCTCCCTGGGACTCCGTGTACACCGTCCGCCAATCGTTCGGATCCGCGGTTGTATGGAAGCCGTCACCGGAGTGGAACTTGAACCAGTGGTCGTTCAAGATCCCGTTCCAGTCTCGGGAGTTCGAGGGGCCACCCCAGTTCCCATTGTCCTGGAGTCCGCCATAAACCCAGTAGGGATCCCGGTTGTCCGTGGTCACGGCATAGAACTGACCGATATCCATGTTGTCGAACATGATGAAATGGTGGCCCATGTCGAAGGTCACATAGGACCCTTTGTCGTTCCCCACGTAGAACATCTCGGGGTTCGCCGGATCGATCCAGAGGGCGTGAAAGTCCCCGCTGATTCCCTGCATCGACCGGTCGAAGGTCTTTCCACCGTCTTCCGAGATCTGGGCGGACCCAGCCAGCACGTAAACGCGCTGGTCGTTCTGGGGGTCCATCCAGATATGGGAATAGTAGAAGGGCCGGTTGTTGTATCGGCTCTGGTAGCTCCAGGACTCGCCGCCGTCTTCCGATCGATAGATTCCGGTGCCCAGCTGCGTCATGTCCTCGAAAGCCCCATCCTGACGCCCAGGCTGGAACCCATGCTCGACGATGGCCATGACGACGTCAGGATTGGCGTGGGAGATTGCGAGACCAATCTTCCCAACGTCCCCGGCGGGAAGGCCGGAGGTGAGCTTTGTCCAGCTCTCTCCCCCGTCGCTGGACTTGAAGATGCCCCCATTGGGCCCACCGGAAAGAAACTTGTGGGGCATACGGATCCGCTCCCAGAAGGCCACATAAAGGACCTCTGGATTTCGGGGATCCATGACCAGATCCGTGGCCCCCGTCCGGCCGTCGTCCGGCAGGCCCCCGGTAAGCTTCACCCAGCTTTCACCTCCATCCGAGGTCTTGAACAAACCCTTTTCCCCGGTATGGCCCCAGAGGTGTCCTTGTGAGGCCACATACACGATGTCGGGATCCGTGGGATGGGTAGTGACCTCACCAATATGATGAGAGTCCTCCAGCCCCACATTCGTGAAGGTCTTCCCACCGTCGGTGGATTTATAAACCCCGTCCCCCCACCCCACCGAGTTCCGTGTGCACGACTCCCCGGTGCCGATCCAAATGATGTCAGGGTTCGGTTGAAAGATGGCGATGTCTCCGATGTTGCCCGTGCCGTAGTCCTCAAAGACGGCTTCCCAGGTAGTGCCACCGTTGTGGCTAAGAAAGGCACCGCCGGATGCGGACCCCATGATGACCGTGGCCGGATTTGCCACCACCGCCTCGATGTCGGTGATTCGGCCGGCCATGTTGGCCGGGCCGATGTTGCGCCACTGGAGATCCTGCGAGAGGTCCCGGGGTGTTTGGGCGAAGAGGCCCTGAAAGGCCGTGATGGCGAGGAGAGCGGTGGACCAGAGAATGCGGCGAAGTCTGCAGGACATTTCACGCCTCCGAAGGGAGTGTCACACGGGGTGTTTTGACAGATGGGCACCATGGTTGATTGGGGGTGATGTCCGCAAGAGGGCCCGGGGGAGTGAGGCCGGAAAGCGGCGTGGATCAGCCGAACCGACCCTCGATGTAGTCGGCCGTTTCTTTGTGCGTCGGGGAGAAGAAAAGGTCATCCGTCGACCGATGCTCGATGACCTTGCCCAGGAGCATGAAGACGGTTTCTTCACTGGCCCGGCGGGCCTGGGCCATGTTGTGGGTGACGATGAGAATGGTGTATTCCCCCCGAAGCTCCCACATAAGATCCTCGACCGCTTCCGTCCCAGCCGGATCCAGAGCGGAACAGGGTTCATCCATGAGGATGACCTCGGGCTTCACCGGAAGGAGCCTTGCGATGCAGAGCTTCTGCTGCTCCTCTAGGGAAAGGGCCGTAGCGGGTCCCTTCAACCGGTCCTTGACTTTATCCCAAAGCAGAACCTCTCGGAGCGCCTTCTCGACAATCCCGTCTTCATCCGCCCGTGTGACTTTGGCCCTGCCACGGTGGAGGCGATGACTGAACAGGACGTTGTCTCGGATGCTGAGAGGAAGAGGGTTCGGCCTCTGGAAGACCATCCCTACTTCCTTCCGGAGCTGGGCCGGCTCAACATCGGGAGCGTAGACGTCCTGGCCCAGGACTCGGATCGCACCGCTGGTCCGGACATAGCCCAACCGCTCCACGATTCGGTTCACCGCCCTAAGAAGGGTGGTCTTCCCGCACCCGCTGGGACCGATGAGGGAGGTGATGAGGCCCCGCTTGATGGACAGGTCGATATCGAATAGGGCCTGAAAGTCCCCGTACCAGAGATTCAGCTGTTCCGTCTCGATGGCGAAAGGGTGCCGGGACTCCGGAACATGGTCGAAGAGAGGAGCCGCTTCTTCGGCGGAAACCGAGGAATCGGACGCTTCGCCAAGAGGTCCCTTTTCGTCTCTGCGTTCGGCGGCCTCGGCGTCGAGGAGTGCCCGAGCCGACGAGCCGACCTCCAAAGCGGGAGGGGGCACCTTCCCGGTTGACCCCTCCTGGGGGGAGGGGACATCAGTGGGGTTGGTCTTATCCAAACTTCCCCTCCACGTATTCCCGGGTCCTTTTGTCCCGGACCGTTCCCGTGAAGAACTCCTCCGTATCCCCGACCTCCACAAGCTCGCCGTTGAGGAAGAAGGCGGTCCGCTGCGCCAGTCGGCGTGCCTGCTGAACCAGGTTGGTAACCATCACGATGGTCATCTCTCCCCGGAGCTCTTTCAACACATCCTCGATGCGCATGGTGGTCACGGGGTCAACGGCAATGGAAAACTCGTCCAGGAGGAGAAGCTCCGGTTCCTGGGACAAGGCCCTGGCGATGGTCAGCCGCTGTTGCTGTCCTCCGCTCAGCAAACTCCCCAAAGCATGGAGTCGGTCTTTGACTTCGTCCCACAGGGCTGCCCTGGTCAGACATTTCTCCACGATCTCGTCCAGTTGGGCCTTGTTCCTGACTCCGGTGAGTCGCGGTGAAAGCGCGACATTGTCGTAGACGCTAAAGGGGAGTCCCACCGGCAATGGGAAGACAACCCCGATTCGCCGCCGCAGAGCATACACGTTCTTGAAGGTGTCGATGTCCTCGCCATTGAAAAAAATGGTCCCTTCCACCTGCATCCCCGGCACAAGCTCGTTCATCCGATTCAGGGCCCGGAGGAAGCTGGTCTTACCACTGTTGGCCGGACCGATGATTCCGAAGATCTCATTCTCCCGAACCTGGAAGCTCACGTCTCGAAGAATGGGAGTGGAACCGTACCGCAAGGTCAAATCCCGGACCTCCAGCTTCAACGGCGCCTCCGATGCCTCCACCAGTTTCCCAGCGCCGAAGCTGGACGCTCCCACCGCCTCGGTCCTACCCAATTCCCCTACCATTTCTTCTTCCCACGGAGATAGACCCGAAAGCCGATGGAGAGGGTATTCATGACCAGAACCATGCTGATGAGAACCAGCGCCACACCGTAGGGAAGTTCCTCAGGGACCCCTGGCACCTGGGTGGAGATCACATAGAGGTGCAGAGACATGGCCATGGTCTGATCCAGGACTCCCTGGGGTAGGAATGGCAGGAAGAACGCGGCTCCGGTGAACATGATGGGGGCCGTCTCACCGGCGGTCCTCGATACCTCCAGGATGATACCGGTGAGGATCCCGCTGATGGCGTTGGGGAGGACCACTCGGCGAATGGTCTGCCACCGGGTGGCACCCATGTTCCAGCACGCCTCACGGAAGGCCCGGGGAACTGCCTGCAGGGACTCACGGGTCGCCACGATCACCACCGGGAGTGTCA
>CBDUAX010000309.1:0-6089 GCA_965365235.1 uncultured bacterium | reverse complement strand
CCCTGGAGCGAGCCCGGGGGATTGTACCGGCGGACCAGATCCGGATTCTCACCGGCGGCCATCTCGAGGATCCGTTTCGGGCGGCCCTGGAGGATTTGGGGCCCTTGGCGTTGCTTGTGGAGCCCCAGGCCAAGGGGACCGCCCCGGTTCTCACCTGGGCCGCATGGACGCTTCTTCGCCAGGACCCGGACGCCACCATCGTCTCTCTTCACGCCGATCACGCCATCTCCCCCTCGGACGTGTTTCAGGAGCTGATCAAACGGGCAGGGAGGCTGGCCTCCGCAAACCGGAACCTTTTCACGGTAGCCATCCCCCCTACCCGTCCGGAGACAGGGTACGGATACATCAAACCGGGCAGGCCATGGCCAGAAGCCGAGGGGCTGGACACTTTCTCGGTGGACTCTTTCGTCGAAAAACCGGATATCGAGACAGCCCGGGCGTATGTGGAGGAAGGGTACCTGTGGAACAGCGGAATCTTCCTCTGGCGGGCTGATGTTTTTCTGGAAGAGGTGGAGGCGGTTTGTCCGGAGCTGAGCCAGCTCTTTCCACTGCTGGAAGCCGAGGACGTCGAGGGATTCTTCCGGACGGCACCCAATATCTCCGTCGACCATGCGATCTTGGAACGGAGCGGCCGGGTGGCTTCGGTCCGAGCCACTTTCGGGTGGGATGACGTTGGATCGTGGGAGGCCCTCTCCAGGACACGGGAAACCGATTCCGAGGGGAACGTATCCCTTGGAAGTGTTCGGTTGATGGACGCCAAGGACAACATCGCGATGGCCGAAGAGGGAGAGCTTGTTCTCTTCGGGGTGGAAGGTCTGGTGGTGGTTCGTAGTGGCGAGATCGTGCTGGTAACAACCCGGGAACGGAGCCCGGAACTCAAAACGTTGCTGGATCGTCTCCCGTCTCATCTCCAGGACCCGTGACCGACATGGAACCATCTCTTTTCCTCATCGACGATGGCCCCTCCCAGAGTTTCCACCCTTTCTGCCTCTCCAGGCCGGTAGGTGAACTCCTCTTCGGCACCTTTCTGCTCCGGGAACGGGCAGAACGTTTTTGGGGCGTCGACTGTGCTGGACATCTCTCCCGGAATACTCTCCGGGGTTTCTCCGAGACGGGAACGCCGCCTGTTTTGGATCCCAGCGGAGTCGACCCTACTCCTCCGAAGATCCTGCAGTCCGGCAGAGTTGCCCTCTGGGGAGATCCCCCCGCTCCAGCCCAGGACACCGCGACGCTCTTCCTGGGAGACCAGGTGGTCGGGTGGATGTTGCCACCTCAGACCCCCCTCCCCAACTCCGATCTCCTGGCCCACCCCGAGCCCCTTCCGGGTTCGGTGCGAATCCAAGTCGAGGGGCGCCTCCTGAAGGCTCCCTGGGAGCTGATGCAGCAGAACGGGGATCAACTCCGAGCCGATATCCCTCGGTTCTTCCCTGGCTACGCCGCCGAGGAAATCCCTGGATGCCACCTTCTGGGGACAGGACTCCTCTCACTGGGCTCGGACGTGACGGTAGAGCCGGGATCGGTCTTCGACCTTACGGAAGGTCCCATCCGACTTTCCGATGGGGTCACGGTACGGGCCCATACCCGGCTCTCCGGGCCCGCGTATGTCGGGCCGGAATCCACCCTCCTCGGGGGGGTCTTCTCAGAGATCTCGGTGGGCCCGGTGTGTAAGGTCAGAGGGGAAGTTGAATGTTCTGTGATCCTGGGCTTCACCAACAAAGCCCACGATGGTTTTCTTGGCCACGCCTATCTTGGAAAGTGGGTGAACCTGGGTGCCTTCACGACAAACTCCGACCTGAAGAACAACTACGGCCCAGTGCGGGTGGGAGGGACAAAGGGAACCGTGGATACAGGCCTGATGAAGGTGGGTTGTTTTCTCGGGGACCACGTGAAGACAGGAATCGGCACCGTATTGAACACCGGGACTGTGGTGGGTCTCGGCTCGAACCTCTTTGGTGGGGCCATGCCGCCGACCTATGTACCGCCCTTCTCCTGGGGTACCGGGAAGGAGCTGGTAGAGTACAGGTTGGACAAATTTCTGGAAGTCGCGCGAACGGCCATGGAACGCAGGAACGTAGCCCTGGACGAGAAGACCGAGGAGCTTTTGGCCATGGCCTGGGAGGCCAGCCGGGCCGAGAGAAGCCCGGGAGGATGAGGGTCACGGTTCTCGGGAGCGGAAGCAAGGGAAATGCGGTGCTCGTCGAGGTGCCCGGCACCCGCCTTCTGGTTGACGCAGGATTCAGCGCAAAAGACTTGGAGCGCCGCCTGTTGAAGGTGGGGGTTCTTCCCCACCAAGTCCTCGCCATCCTGGTCACCCATGATCACGGGGACCACACCCGCGGCATGGGTGTTTTCGCCCGCCGATTCGGGACACCCCTGTACCTTACGGAAGGGACCCGGGAAGCTTGTGCCGGGCTCCTCCGTGGGGGAGAGGAGATCCGGAGCTACCGGGCAGGTTTCCCGTTTTCGATTGGGAAGCTACTGATCGAGCCCTTCCTCACGATCCACGATGCCAGGGACCCCGTGGCGGTGGCGGTCCGTGATCCGGAGAGTGGATTCAAACTCGGCATTGCTACCGACCTGGGAAGGCCCACGGCACAGGTTCGCCACGCTCTGTCGGAGTGCCACCTTTTGGTTTTGGAGGCCAATCACGATGAGGCACTCCTTCATCAGGGCCCGTACCCATGGTCGGTGAAGAGCCGGATCTCATCCAGCCACGGTCACCTCTCCAATGAAGCGGCAGCCGCCCTGGCCCTCGATCTCCTGCATCCCCGCTTGGCCGCGGTGGTTCTCGCCCACCTGTCCGGGGAATGCAACGCTCCGGGCCTTGCCGAAAACGTGGTGGGAAGGGCCTTGGAGGGAGTTGGATACAGAGGACTCCTGACGGTTGCACAGCAGGATGAGCCCACCGGACCTCTGGACCTGGTGGGTCTTTCCCGCCGCCTGGACCCCGACCAACTCCCTCTCCTCTGATCCTGATTTTGGCCGGAGAAAAAAAAGTGGGGGAGCGCCGCTGCGCTCCCCCCGCGTCCTTTCCCCCCCCACCGGTCAGAGGCCGAACAACCTCATGAAGTCGTTGGAGAGGGCCCACACCATGATGCCCAGGAGGACCACAAATCCGACCTGGCTCCAGCGGAGTCTCTGTTCGACAGAAAGAGCCTTTCCACCTCGAAGCGCTTCGATGGCGAGGAAGACCAGATGACCCCCGTCCAGGACAGGAATCGGAAGGAGGTTCAGGATCGCCAGGTTCACGCTGAAAAGGGCCATGAAACTCAGGAAGAAGTCCAAGCCTTGAGAGGCCGCCTGCCCGGAAGCTTCCCCGATCGTGACGATACTGCCCACCGACCTCGGTGAGACATTCCCTGTGACGAGTCTTCTGAGGAAGTCCAGGATCACCCCGGTCACCGCAACCGTTTCCCGATACCCCACCACCATCGCCCGGGTGAAGCCGACCTTGGTGTAGAAGAAATCATCCGGTGGCCGATAGATCCCGACCCGCCCCCAGGTGACCTGCTCCCCGGTGAGGGGGTCCTCCACCTCCTGGGATTCCAGGGTGACGGCCCGCATGAGCTCCCTGCCATCCCGTACCAGGCCCAACTCTACCCGACTTCCTGGTTTGGCGTGAATCTCTTTCAGGAAGGCGTACCAGTTTTCGATAGGGACGCCATCTACAGTCCGGATTTCGTCTCCCGCTTCTACCCCTGCCTGATCGGCCGGAGACCCCGGATCAACCGCCCCCACGGCCGCATCGACCCAGGGCACGACCGAGGCAGCCAAGCGTGCACGGTCGTCGGCATCAGTGGGGATCCGCACCTGGAGTTCACCGGAAGGATTCCGGTAGTGGATGGTCACCGGACCGGGATCAGCGTGAATCAACCCCAGCGTGAAATCCCCCCAATTGTCGATTTCGGTCTCACCGACCCGGGTGAGCTCGACCCCGGCAGGAAGATCCCTCATGGATTCGGAGCCTACGGGAAGCAACTCCTCGAACACCTCCCCGACCCTCGTGGAAGCGAGCTCACGCACGCCCCACAAGCCGGCCACCGTGGCGTACACGGCAAAGGCGAACACCATGTTCATGATGACCCCGGCGGAGATGACCAGGGTCCGGGCGCCGAGTGATTTTCCATCGAAGTCACGGGGCCCGGGCACGCGAGGTTTGGCGGCCTTCCCGCCTTCCACCATCTCCATCACTTCGTCCTCCATACCACCCATCTTCACGTACCCACCCAGGGGGATAGCGCTGAAGACGTACTCGGTCTCGCCCCACTTGAAGCCGAAAAGCTTCGGGCCCAGTCCGATGGAGAAGCGTTGAACCTCCACGCCGACGAGCTTGGCAGCACCGAAATGCCCCAGCTCATGAACGAAGATCAGAACGCCCAATACGATGATGGTCGCAAGAACAGTCATGTTTCCCTGACGGATGCGCCGCGACCCATACGACTCGCGGTAGCCTCTGCAAGTTCCCTGGCAAGGATGTCCACTTCCAGGACATCACTCAAACTCCCGAGCGGTTGCCGCCCCAGCCGGTCCAGCGCCTCCCCCACTACCTCGGGCAACTCTGGAAAGCGAATCTTCTTAGCCAGAAAAGCCTCCACAGCCACTTCGTTGGCGGCGTTGTAAACGGCCGGGGAGGAACCGCCTTCCCTTCCCGCTCGTTCCCCGAGAGCGAACATCTGAAAGGTATCCCGATCCACCTCCTCGAAGATCAGCGGGGAGGCCCGGACCGGATCAAATGTCTGAAGCAGTCGATCCTCCAGCCGCTCTGGATAGGTAAGCGCATAGAGAATGGGGAGTTCCATAGTTGGAAACCCCAACTGCGCCAAGACCGACCCGTCCACGAACTCGACGAAGGAGTGGACGATGGACTGAGGATGGACGACTACCCCCAGTGAATCATAATCGATCCCGTAGAGGAAGTGGGCCTCGATCACCTCCAAGGCCTTATTGGCAAGCGTCGCCGAGTCGATGGTGATCTTGGCACCCATGCTCCACGTGGGATGGTTGAGGGCATGCTCTGGGTGCACAGCCCACAGCTCTTCCAGGCTCCGCCCTCTGAAGGGTCCACCCGAGGCCGTGAGGGTCATCCTGGCAACCGACGCCATCTCGTACCCCTCCAGGCACTGGAGGATGGCGCTGTGCTCCGAATCAACCGGGACCAGTTCGCCCCCACCTGCTTTGGCGGCGGCGACCACAAGGTCCCCACCCGCAACGAGGCTCTCCTTGTTCGCCAGGGCAAGACGTTTTCCCCCTTCCAACGCGGCAAGTGTCGGCTCCAACCCCGCCGACCCCACGAGTGCATTCACCACCACGTCGACTTCCGGGGCAGTCGCGAGCTCCAAAAGGGCGTCACGACCGGCCATCCATCGTGCGGCAGGGAGATCTCGCCTACCATTCAACCCCTCCCCCTCCACAAGGACCGCTTTCCCGGGGTTGTGTTCCGCCACCTGTTGCGCAAGAAGGTCCAGGGACCGGTTCGCCGCCAACGCAACGACTTCGAACTTTCCAGGATGACGCCGGATGACATCGAGGGTGCTACGTCCGATAGATCCCGTTGAACCGAGGATTGCTACCCGAATCATTGGACCATCTCAATCACTCGGACCATGGCGTATGCGATTGGGAGGGAGAAGATGAGGGCATCGAACCGATCCAGGATCCCTCCATGCCCCGGGAAGATCGCCCCCGAGTCTTTCACGCCCGCTTCCCTTTTCAGGACTGATTCCACCAGATCACCCAACTGAGCCGTTACGCCAAGGACCAGGCCCATTCCCCCACCAAGCGTGGCGGAGAGGACAGGATTCGAATGGAACGCCAGAGCGAAGCCTCCCAGGATCGTCCCGGCCAATCCGGCCGTGACCAACCCAGCAACTCCTCCGACGACGGTCTTCCCGGGGCTTACGGCCGGGATGAGCTTCCGGTTTCCAAAAGCGTGGCCAAAGAAATAGGCGGCGGTGTCCCCCAACCAGGCGGTGGCGAGAGGAAAGATCAGAAGGAGCTCGCCCTGGAACGGACGCCCGGACAAAAAGCCACCTGAAGCGTCTGGGAGGTGCCGGAGGAGGACGGCAAAGGACAGACACCCGCCACCATAG
>CBDUAX010000308.1:0-6096 GCA_965365235.1 uncultured bacterium | reverse complement strand
GTCATGATGGCCCGGAGCAGACGCTCGAAAATCTTCGCCACAACCAGGGCGGTAATGAGGAGGACGAGGGCAAGGATAACCCTTGGGGTCCAGGCGATGATGGAGTTCACCACGCCCTGGTAGGTCGCCACGAGCTGGTCGCGGATGAGTTCGCCCATCAGTCCGATTCTCCTTCAGGGGTTTTTCCCGGGTTGAACACAGAAAAGAAGATCTGGAGGAACTCCAGGAAGGCCTGAGCTCCTCCCGTCCAGATCATTGTGGCCAGATGGCTCGCCAGCGAGCGCCGGCGGAGAGAGGCCAGGACTCCTGCGATGAAGCCGGGAGAGACTTCCACCTCCAGCTCCTGGAGCTCGTGGATGGGCTCTCCAAGTCCTTCCTTCTCGTCCTGAAGCTTCCTGTCTTCGTCCATCGGCCTTCCAGCGCTTTCAGCCTAGGCCGGCTCATCGGCCTCGGCTTCAGAAAACAGCCGGCGGAATTCCTCCCGCCCTCTCTTGATCCGCATCTTCACAGCGGAGAGTCCGATTCCCAACTCCTCGCCGATTTCCTCATAGGCCAGACCATCCATATCCCGCAAAACCAGGGGGATACGAAGGGTCTCCGTCATCATCAGGAGGACCGCACCGACCCTCTCGCGGGTGTCCACCATGTCCAGTCGACGTTCGGCCTTCGGGGCCACGCCGCTGGCTCCTTCCACCCCGGGGGCATCCAATGCCACGGTGTTGAGACGCTTCTTTTTTACGAAGTTGATGCAGTGGTTCGACTTGATCCGCTGCACCCAGGTTTCGAAGGAGGAACGCCCCTCAAAACCAGCCAACCCGAAGAACACCTTCATGAAGACTTCCTGGGCCAGGTCCTCGGCGTCGTCGGGGGAACCGGATAAAAACCGACAGTTCGTGCTGACCTTCTGCTGATAGCGACGAACCAGCTCCTCGAAGGGCCGAAGGTCACCCTCTCCAGCTCCCCGCACACGCGTCAAGAGTTCTTCCTCAGACAGATCCCGTATCCTGGTCACTCGCTAGCTGTCCCTCCTGAAGACCATAGACCCATTCCCCGGGTCAGAAGTCACGCCGACCTCGCCGGTGGGAATTGACTCTCAAATGTGACTTTCCCCACCTCTACCGGTCTAAGGTGTCGGTCACCCCAAAGCAGACAAGCGGAACTGCCTGGGGTTTGGAGAAGGTGATCGTCATTAGCCTGGTCCCTTTCGTTCCACCATGCAACCTGAAGGAGCCTACCGTGGCGAAGCTCACCACAATCGAAGGAATTGGCCAAGCTCTGGCCAAGAAGTTCCAAACTGGAGGGGTTCGAGGAACAAAGACCCTCCTGACCAAAGGCGCAACAAAAAAGGGTCGAGTGGCACTGAGCGAGGTCTGCGGCATCGACGAAGGGCGAATGCTCAAGTTCGTCAACCACGCAGACCTCATGCGAATCAATGGAATCGGCGGGGAATACGCAGAGCTTCTCGAAGCAGCCGGTGTGGACACCGTGCCGGAATTGGCCCGCCGGAATCCGACCAACCTCGCGGACTCTCTCGTTGCCGTGAACATCGAAAAAAGGCTCGTTCGATCACTGCCCACTGAGAGGAAGGTGGCGGACTGGATCCAACAGGCCGGGAAGCTGGAACGGGTGGTCAGTCACTGAGGGGACCCCAGCAGCCGCTTTCCAACGAGGCGTTCGCATATAGATTACCCGCATTCCCCAAATAGCCCGTCCACGAGGCGGAAATACCGGGCACCAACCAGGAGGAGACTCGTGCTCAAGGAGTTCAAGGAGTTCGCCGTGAAGGGCAACATGCTCGACATGGCAGTCGGTATCATCATCGGTGCCGCATTCGGCACCATCATCAAGTCGCTGGTGGACGACGTCATCATGCCTCCCATCGGCATGATGCTGGGTGGTGTCGATTTCACCGACCTTTTCCTAACCATCTCGGCTGGTGCTGACGGCGGGACCTACAGCACCCTGGCGGCAGCCAGGGAAGCCGGCGCCGTCACCATCAACTACGGCGTCTTCATCAACAGCCTTATCTCCTTCCTCATCGTGGCTTTCTCCGTATTCATGGTGGTGAGAGCCTTCAACAAGATGAAGAGGGAAGAAGAGGCCGCTCCGGAAGAGCCGGCAGCCCCGCCCGAGCCGTCGGCCGAAGAGAAGCTCCTCACGGAGATCCGGGACCTGATGAAAGCCCAGGCCTAGGTCAGGGTGCTACGACCTCCGCAGGGGGGTCGAAAAGAAGAGAGGGCCGGTGGATAGATTCCACCGGCCCTCTTCGTTCTCACCAGCCCCCCGGATCGTTCCCCTACCAGAATCTCGAATCCAGGAGAGTGATTCCAAGGGCCGGTTCGGAGGAAAACCCGGTGGCCCGATCCGAGGCGACCATCGTGGGGTAGGGGGTTGGCAATCCCAGGCTGAGCTTGCCTTCACGGTAACGAACCAGGGATCCCCCCAACCCTGGGATCGAGGCCCCCCCTTGATTCCCCGTCCCGACGGCTCCTCGCCGGTCCATCCCGGAGGTCAGCGCGGCTCCAGCGGCCAGACCGACGATGCTTCCGGCCAGAGGGATCCCGACGGCGACCTTCTCATCATCCGGTTGAACCATCAGATCGATCCCCGCTCCGGCCAGACCGCCAATGACGCCGGCAATGCTGATGAGCCTGGCCCGGTTTCGGCTGATGTCCCAACCTGGAGCCAGCATGGCCGTCGAGATGAGGCCTGCATTTCCTCCGATCAGCGTACTCGTCAGGAGCTTGTCCCCCTCCGCATCCATCAGAATACCCCCGGCCACTCCAAACCATGTCCCCCATAGGGCCCCGAAATTCGCCGCGGTGGCGACACCACTGGGGATAGGCTTCCGTGAGAGGAACGCCCCAGTGAAGGTCCCAGCCAGCCCCCCCACAACCAACGCCTTGAAGACATCCGCTCCATCCGGATCCGACTCATAGCAGGACCCACTGATGTCCGGACAGGCGTCTCCTTCTCCCCAGTCCAGGACCTCCATGACACCGTACCCCATCCAGGTGCCCCAGAGACTCCCGAATGTGATGGCCCGAACCTGGCCTTCACTGAGGGACCTGCTGCGGCCGAGGGCCCTTCCACCCAGGAAGCCCGCAGGGCCCCCCAGAAGGAGACCCGCCCCAAAAGGACCGGGGCTGTCCGCCCCGAGTGCCCCTGGAATGGCCACCCCCAACCAGGCCCCATAGGTGGTGGCCCAAACCATCAGCTCGACCTGCGCGCTCCGGTTGGCGCCCTCGGCAGGCGCTTCCTGGAGAGCGGATACGGCCTCAGCACCCGCCCAGGTATCGCCGAATCTCTCACTGATGAAGTGATACAACGCCTCTGCCACCCCCCACCGCCCCTCGGCCTCGAAAGCCTGGGCCGCTGAGAGAAGCACGGCAGCACTGTCCGCCCTGGAAACCTGGGCGGACAAAGAAGTGGGAGAGGTTGAGGAAAGGATCGCCACCGTGAGAAGAACAGAACACACGGTTGGCCGGCCAAAATGGCTCCATCGCATATGGACACCCCAGGCGGAGAGGACGCGTAACACAGTTGATAAACCAAGGTGACCATGGGGGGTCCACCCGGCTCCTTGCGGTCTTACAGGACCGGTTTGAAGTTCGTTCCCGACCGGCCACCAAATCGCAAGGACCGATTCATGCTCGACTTGTTCACCGACCCGGCGTTCTGGGCAGCTCTCTTCTCCGTCACTCTGATCCAGATCGCCCTGGGGGCGGACAATCTCATCATCATCACGATCCTGGCCAACAAGCTGCCCCCCCAGAGGCAGGGGTTGGCCATTCAGCTGGGCCTGCTGCTGGCAATGATCTTCAGAGTTTTTCTATTGGCTCTGGTGAGCTGGCTCCTGACCTTCGCCACAAGGGTCTTGTGGCGTGTGAATGGAGCGATCCTGCCGGGTGTTTCTATGGAAGCGGAATTCACACTCAAGGCCTTGGTCCTGGGTGTTGGAGGGTTGATCCTCATCTGGAAAGGTGTGAAGGAGCTGAGGGTCAAAGCCAAAGGTCTGGGCGAGGAGGTGCAAAAAACAGAGAGCTTCCTGGAGGTGGTGGCGGTCATCGTCGGAATGAACCTCCTGTTCAGTGTGGACTCCATCCTGACCGTGGTCGGAATGACGGATGTGTTCCCGGTCATGGTGGGCTCCGTGGTAATCTCGGTTGCCCTCATGCTCATCTTTGCGAACCCCCTGGCCCGTTTCCTCAGAGAAAACCCCGATTTTGAGATTCTGGGCCTGTTCGTCTTGTTGCTCATCGGGTTCGTTCTCTTCCTCGAAGGTGGCCACGTCGCCGGGGTCTCGGTGAACTCCAGCGAATTCCCCTACATCCCTCAGTGGATCGTCATCTTCACTCTCCTCCTCATGTTCAGCGTAGACCTCTACCAGAACTGGTGGGAGGCCAAGGTCCGAAAGCAGGCCAAGGCACCGGTGGAGCTGGGGAGGAGGAAGAGATAGAGCCCGGAGTTCTTTTCTCGAGTGTCCGGTCCCATCTCTGACAGACTCCTGACAGAGATTCCCCCAACTGGGGGCCTCCTACCGGTACCTTTGCTGGGTTGGACGAAGCCCAGCCGGTCATCCGCCGGTTCCTGGACCTCGACGATTCGGGGAGCCGTCCGCCCCCTCCGGACTTCCCTCTTCTCGGCCCTCTTCCTGACCCAGGTCGGGTGCGAAAAAATCCCGGAACCCACCCCGGCGGAGATCTTGACGGCGGCCACGGCCGGGGACACGGATCGGGTCCGGGCCCTGATCGAAGAAGATCCCCTTCTTGTCGAGGCGAGGGACGGCGACGGCATGAGCCCTCTTCTTTTCGCCTCCGCGCTCGGTCATACCGCCATGGTCCAGTCCCTCCTGGACGCAGGCGCCGACATTTTGGAGACGGATGCCGAGGAGCGCACCGCACTTCATCACGCAGCCTTCCGGGGGCAAGCACCGACCGTCCGTCTCCTCCTGGACCACGGCGCCGAAATAGAGGCCCGGGAGTTCCGAGGCCGGACCCCCCTCTTCTTGGCCACCAACTGGGGTGAAGACCTGGAGACGGTTCGGTACCTCATCGCAGCCGGATCCGACGTAAACGATCGGACGCCACGAGATGAAGAGGTCCTCTTCTCCACCCTCTTCTACGGCGACCCGGACATCATCGACGCACTCCTGGATGCCGGGGCCAAGCTGCCGGAAGACGATCACAGAGTGGGGCGTGCCGTTTACCTGGCCGCAAGCAACGGGTTCGAGCGGGTCTTCAGCCTGGCCGTGGAGGAAGCCGAAAGGAGGGGCATACGTTGGTGGGACGACGTTCCCATGCACGCTGCGGCACGGGGTGGATCGGTCCCCATCGGGGAGGTGCTACGGGAGCGTGGGGTGCCGGTGGACGACAAGAACATGTATGGGGTCACTCCCCTTCACATCGCGGCGGAACACGGGCGGTTGGCCTTCCTGGAGTTCTTGGTGAGGGAGGGGGCGGCAGTGGATGAGACGAGCGTGATGGGCCTCACCGCCCTTCACTTCGCCCTCGAGAACGACCATCAGGAAGTGGTTGCCCGGTTGAGGGAGCGGGGTGCCTCCCACACACCTCCCGTCTTCCCCGAAATCAGCGGGCCGTGGATGGGTGAACCCGAACCGGAGGAGGGGCCGGTGCGTTTTGCCCTGGGGATCGTATCCGGGCATGGATTCAACTCCGAGCACTCCCCTGCCGTGTTCTCCCCTGACGGGACAGAGGTGTACTGGACCCAAGCCTTTCGCGGACCGATTTCCCACTCGCGTTTGGTGGATGGCCGGTGGACCGCTCCGGCACCTGCACCGTTCGGTTCCGGGACGGGAGACGGGGAACCGTTCTTTTCTCCCGACGGACAGCGTCTCTACTTCCTTTCCATGCGCCCCCTTCCGCCGGATACCCAGGGGGGCAAGGAGAATATCTGGTTCGTGGAGAGATCCGGTGAGGGGTGGGGGGAACCCCAACCTGTTGACCCGGTGGTCAACGAGTACGACCACCACTGGGAGGTGTCTGTCTCTTCCCGTGGGACCCTGTATTTCTCATCGACCCGGGAAGGAGGCTACGGCGGGAACGACCTATATCGATCACGGCGGATCGACGGAGT
>CBDUAX010000307.1:0-6106 GCA_965365235.1 uncultured bacterium | reverse complement strand
GCATCGGGACTCATGCCGCCGGGACCGGCACAGGCGGACAGTGCCAGTAGGGCTACAAAGGAAGTGGCAAACGATTTCATCATAGGATCTCCGGAAATTGAACGCCCGGGCGCATTCTCTGCTTGGGGCCGTTCCATGAGGGATGAGGGTCTGACTTCAATTAGGGTCCTCCCCTTGTACGGAACAAGGGGCAGCTTTCTTCGCCCCCCCCCTCAGCGGCCCGGTAAGAGGGGAGCTGCACATGCCTCGGTCCGCACCCACACCGTGCACCCCAGGTGCACTTGGCCATCATCCCGGCACCGGGTTATCCTTCCAGACCAGTAGGAGCGAACAATTGCCGTAAGGGGAGATATATGAGTTTTCGGACCAACCCGGATCGTATCCTGGAGAGTATCGATCGGGAGAGGACCCGGGAAGAAGAGGGGACCCGCCATTCGGATGATCGCCAGGCGGTAGGTCGGGAGCTGGACACCAACACTCCGGACCGGGACGCCACGAATCCCGAGCGCATGAAGCGGATCTTCAACCTGGTGGAAAAAGCCTATATGACGGCCGCCCAAGGGGGCGAGTTGGGCAGGCTGGCTGCGAGGTTCCGCGCCATTGGAGATCTTCACCATCACCATGGGCGTGGGGACATCAGTGTAGTCATCCACTACCTGGATTCCGGGCGGCCCGATGACGTAGGGATGTCTCCCTTCGAGATCCGGCCCGAAAACATTCAGGAGATGAAGAAGGAGACGGAAAGCTCCCGGGCTGATTTCAACGCCATGAAGATTCTGCGCAGGGAACTCAGGGCCGGCGTTCTCTCCGCATACAAGAAGATGGAACCTCGGGTTCGCGATGGCCTTCGGGAACGTGCTGACTTCGGCCACATCTCCATCACCGTCACCATGGACCTCCGGCCAGCCGCGTGACGCTACGATGCCTCGAGGCACCTCTTCACCCTCCGGGAGGACTCTTCTTCTTTTCCTTCTGATGGCCCTGGCCGTTTTCGTCGCCTATGACCTCTCAGGGCCGGATCCTCTTCTCGGCACAGTATGGGACTTCTTCTTCCCGGGCCAAGCTCCCGTCGAAGGGGTTCGGGATGGGGTCATTGACGGGTTACGGATCCCAAGATGACTCCTGCCCAGGGCCCACTCCAGCCATGGCAACCCCCTGTTCTCCTCGAGTGTTGGCCTTGAGCCGGAGGCTCTAGGAGATGGGTCGGGTACTTTTCGTCTTCCTGGACGGGGTAGGGATCGGTCCTCTTGATTCTCAGATCAACCCCTTCTTCCAGGCCCAACTTCCCAACCTCCGGGCGCTTCTTGGCGGGCAGCTCCCACACCTCCAGGTCCCGGAGATCCATACCGGGGAGGCAATTGCTTTCCCTCTCGATCCCCTCCTTGGCGTGGAAGGTCTTCCGCAGAGCGGAACCGGCCACACCGCCCTGATGACCGGCGAGAACGCTCCCGCCCTCTATGGCAGACACTTTGGACCCTGGGTTCCCGTGAAACTTCGTCCCCTGGTGAAGGATCGGAACTTCCTGACCCGGGCTATGGCCGAGGGGTACCAATGCACCTTCGCGAACGCCTATCCAAAAGAATTTCGCGACTCCAGGTGGGCTCGCCGCCCGGCTGGCCCGGCCTTGGCGGCCGAAGCTGCAGGCCTCCTGACCCGACAAGCGGAGTCTTTGGCGAAGGGGGAGGCTGTCTCGAGTGAGATCGTCAACTCTGGATGGAAGCGCCGCCTCGGGTACACCGACCTACCCGACATCACGCCTGAAGAGGCAGGGCGGAATTTGGGCCGAATTTCTTCCGAGGTCGACTTGACCTTCTTCGCGCACTACGGAACCGACTACGCAGGACACAGAGGGAAGATGCCGGGAGGGGCACTGGCACTGGAACGGGTGGACGCCTTCCTCGGTGGCATCCTGGGATCCCTGCCCGAGGCTTCCACACTCATTGTGGCCAGTGACCACGGAAACCTGGAAGACATTACCGGCGGGCATACCTTGAACCCGGTTTTTTGTCTCTTGAAAGGACCCCTCTCTCCACAGCTCCGAGAGGGCAGGACTCGGATCACAGACCTTCCGGGCCTGATCCTTGACGCTCTTTCCCTGGACTCGGCGGCCACGACCACCTGAATCTCCCCAGGTGGACCCAGGGCCGCATCACCCCGTTGGTCTTTCTCCCTCTCCAGCGGTCCGGTGCAACCATCCCGTCGCCCCACCCCTCGTCGATATTCGGGCTGTTCTTTCTCCGAAACGTTGGCCGGAGCCCGCGGTGAAGTGGGTTCTTGCAGTGATTCCATCCATGTCGGGGGCCCATGGCCGAAGCCAAGCCAAAGATTCTTGGGCAATTGCTGATCGAGGCCGGAGCAATCTCAGAACCGGCACTCCAAAAAGCCCTCTCGAGACAGCTAGGCAGTGGTTGCCGATTGGGTACACTTCTGGTGGAGGAGAAGCTTGCTGAAGAGGAGACCGTGGCCCGATGTCTTTCAGTACAGCTGGGCCTTCCCTACGAACCTCCACCCCTCAAACCCAAGGACGGAGTCCAGAAGAGGGTCCAGGGGGAGTTGGCCCGGAGAGGATTGGTCCTCCCCCTCTCCATAGCCTCCCGAACCCTTCGACTGGCCATGGCCGACCCCCTGGACCTGGGAATCGTGGACGACGTCCAATTCCAAAGTGGCAGAAGGGTGGAGCCGGTGGTTTCCTCAAAGACGGCCGTTCTCCAGGGAATAGAGGAGACATACGGAGGCGGGATCCAGGGTCTGCTCGGGGAGCTTCCCACCTCCGACCAACCCGATCGGGCGGACACATCCAAGAAGTTGGAACGCGCTGCCAGTGCGGCACCCGTGGTCCGTCTGGTAGAACATCTTCTCCAGGAAGCGGCAAAGGAGGGTGCCAGCGACATCCATATCGAAGAACAGGGCGGAGAGATCCTCGTTCGATTCCGGTTGGATGGCATCCTCCGAAGTTTCATGACTTTCCCGGCCGAAAGCCGTGACCCGGTTGTCTCCCGACTGAAAATCATGGCCGGTATGGATATTTCCGTGAAGCGGAAACCCCAGGATGGAGGGATGAAGTTCCTCCACGGTGAACGCCAGCTGAACCTTCGCGTCTCATCGTTGCCGCTGACGGTGGGGGAGAAGATCGTCATTCGGGTCCTGGATCCTACCCAGGCGCCCAGAAGCCTTGGTGGATTGGGTTTGGCCGACGAAGACCTGTCCCGATTCCGCCATCTTCTGTCTGGGAATCAAGGGGTCATCCTGGCCGCCGGTCCAACGGGAAGCGGAAAAAGCAGTACCCTATTTGGTGCCCTGGTGGAGCTGGATAGGACGGGTCTCAATCTGGTCACCCTGGAGGACCCCGTCGAATACAGTCTTCCCGGCGCAAATCAGGTACAGGTCAACCCCAAAGCAGGGCTGACCTTTCCTGCTGCGTTGCGGTCGGTATTGAGACAGGATCCCGACATCATCATGGTGGGTGAGATCCGGGACAAAGAGACGGCGGAGATCGCCATGGCAGCCGCCGTCACAGGACATCTGGTCCTCTCCACCATCCACACCGTCGACGCCCCAGGAGCGATCACTCGGCTCCTCAATATGGGGGTGGCTCCGTATCTGTTGGCCGGGGGGCTGGCAGGGGTGGTTGCCCAGCGACTCGTGCGCCGTCTCTGCAAGAATTGTAGAGGTCGAAGTGGGGAAGGATGCCCGAGCTGTCCGGACGGATACCGTGGCAGGACGGGGGTTTTCCAGATCCTGACCATGACAGACGCCCTCCGGGAGGCCGTGGCCCGGGAAGAGCCCCTGGCCAACCTCCGTCGCTTGGCGGTGGAGGGGGGGATGGGGTCTCTCAAGGAGGATGCCATGAGGAAAGTGGCGGAAGGGACCACGTCTCCTCACGAAATTGGGCAGATCCTGAATGGTGAAGCCGGTGCCCACCTCCCATGTCCCCACTGTCAGAAGGAGGTGCCATCCGGGAGTCTTGCCTGCCCATGGTGCGGATCACTCCGAACCCAACTCTGCCTTTGCGGAGGAGAGTTGAACCGGGCTTGGAAGTACTGTCCCAACTGCCTGAGGCGGGCCTAGCGGAACTCGGGAACCCAGCGGAAGGCCCCGCCATGCCCGCGCGGCCCGGGCGATAGGGGGCTCTCCTCCATCCTTGGATCCCAAGGCCGGGTTGCCGGTCCGAACAGGCCAGACCTACCTTCCGGCCAAATCATGTTCAAGATCAAGAGTTTCCAACGGCGAATCCTGCTCGCCCTCCTGGCCGTGGCTCTCGTGCCAACGGTGGTTCTCCTCCTTGCCGGAACCCAGATCCTCAGAGAAGTGGTAGAGACCACCGGAACCGCTGGTCCATGGAGCTCGGTGGCCGAATCCGGCCAAGCCCTTCTGGAAGAAGTGGAGTCCGCCGGGTTGGACGATCCCGGAATCTCGGCCGCGGCAGAGGCACACCAGGTTGCTCTTACGGACGGGCTTCGTGGGTCTCTCCGCTTCTCTCTGGTGGCAAGTCGGTTCATGGGCATCGTCCCCTTCTTCGCACTGGGCTTGGCCCTGGTGGTCGTGGCCCTTTCCTTCTGGGCAGCCCGCCAACTCTCCCGGGGATTCTCCCGACCGATTCGAGACCTGGTTGGGTGGACCGAGATCATCGCCCACAATGAACCCCTCCCCCGGCCCGACCCCAAGGGTCACCGCGGCGTTCAGGAATTCGCCCTTCTCCGGGACGCTCTCCGCAAGATGGCCGACGAGTTGGAAGAGGGACGGCGGGAGGCCATTCAGGCCGCCAAGCTCCGGAGCTGGACCGAAATGGGGAGACGTGTGGCGCATGAGCTGAAGAACCCCCTCACGCCCATGAGGATCGCTGCCATTTCCGTGAGCCGTCTAAAGGAAGAGTCCGCCCAGGAGGCGGGTGAAGTCCTCCTCGAGGAGATCGACCGGTTAGACGAGATGGCACGAGCCTTCTCCCAGCTCGGGCGTATGCCCGAGGGTCCATCTTCCCAGGTGGACATCGTTGAACTCCTGGAAGGATTGGTGCGACAACACGGGGTTTCTGACGTCGACCGGGGTGGTCCTACCGTTCGTTTTGAGGTGCCGTCAGACAACCCCCTCCCTCTGGTCCAAGGCCACTACGACGCTCTGGTCAGGGTTTTCCGAAACCTCCTGCTGAACGCCATGGACGCTGCAGGACCCACGGGCGAGGTCTGGGTAAAGGCCACGGGAACCCCGGGAAATGCCCGAGTGGAGATCAGAGATTCGGGACCAGGGATACCGCTGGAGGATCTGGATAGGATCTGGGAGCCCGATTTTACCACCAAGAGCCAAGGGACCGGCCTCGGCCTCCCTTTGGTGAAACAGATGATCCTTTTTCACCACGGTGTGGTTGAGGGCCGAAACCACCCCGGGGGAGGGGCCGTATTTTCGGTGGAGCTTCCCGCCGAGGGGGTTCTCACCACCAAATAACCCCCAGCTCGGCCGAAGTCGACTCCAACTCCGATCCAAGCGAGTCCGATCGGTTCCCGCTGGGGGGGGCATCAGAGCCACCCCTGGAGCCCTCCGTTTGGATTTCAAGGAACGGTTTGATATGGACATCCTCATCATCGACGACGAGGGGAACATTCGAAGGATGCTCCGAGCCCTCCTTGAAGCGGAGGGCTACACCATCCGGGAGGCAGCCTCCGCCGAATCCGGCCTGGAGGAACTGGAGGTGCAGGCACCGGAAGCCATTCTCCTGGATCTGATGCTTCCGGGGATGTCCGGTTTGGAAGCTCTTCCCAAGATCGGTGACCTCTGCCCCGGCATACCGGTTGTGATGATGAGCGGGAGGGCAACTCTGGGTGATGCCGTGCAGGCCGCGCGACTCGGTGCTTTCCATTTCATCGAAAAGCCCCTGACTCCCGAGGCGGTTCTTCTCACGGTCCGGGGTGCTCTCGAGGTGAGCCGTGCCCGGGACCTGTCCAGAGCCCTCCGGGAAGAATTGGGTCCCGATGCCGAACTGGTAGGTCGGTCTCCCGGGATCAACCGGGTGAGGGAGTTGATTCAGCGGGTGGCGCCCACCGAGGCTAGAGTCCTCATTACCGGAGAGAGCGGAACCGGAAAGGAGCTGGTGGCCAGGGCCATCCACACCCTA
>CBDUAX010000306.1:0-6118 GCA_965365235.1 uncultured bacterium | reverse complement strand
CTGAACCACCACGCCGGTGGCACGGCCGTTCAGGAGGGAAGAGACATTCTCGATGGGCATCGTCGCCGTAGCCTCGGCGGCGTTCACCTGGGACACGGCATTCCCAAGCACCCGCCTACGTGTGTCCCCGGCCGTACCCGTAACCACCAACTCGTCCAACATGACGGCCGACTGCCCGAGAACGACACGAAGTTCCGTGTCCCCGACCTGAGCCCGGACCGTCTGCGTGGCATACCCCAGCATGATGAACTGGAGGGAGACCTCCGTTCCGCTGACGCCTTCGATGCGGAACCGACCCGACTCATTCGTGAGGCCACCCAGGGTCGTGCCTACAACCACAACCTGAGCTCCCGCCAGTGGTTCCATTGTGTTTCCGGCTACCACCGTGCCTCCCACCACCCCTCTCTGGGCGTGGAGGTCCCCACCCCCTAGAGGGCTTTCCGGGCAAAGGAGGAATAAGAGGAAGAGTAGAAAGAGAGGAAAACGAACAGAAAAGATGGTACGCATGTCACCTCCAGAGGTTGGTCCTGCTTGACCATGGCTGGACCCGAATGAGGAAACCTGAAATGAAGTCTTTCTTGTCGATATGCCTCCTCGCCGCCAGCGCGACGGCGAAAATGAAGGAGTACCAAAACACCGTGGGCTACGAGGAACGGCTTGCCGAAGAAGAAGATCTGGCAGTCCCAGGAGACGGTTCCAGGGACCAAGAGAAGCCGAACGACTCCAAGTACCGAAAGGAGCCGTTGGGCTTTCGTCCTTTTCTCTTCAGCAAGTCGACCTGTACGGAGAGGAAGATAGGGTGGACGGGGGTTTTTAGCTAACCCGGTTCAACACGCCCGGCTTGATGGTTTGAGGGAGCTTTGAATGCCTCCGGGACAGCCAGTGGCCGGCCGTCCCGGAAGGGGTTTCAGCGTCTGTTTTCCGGCTTCAGTCCAGCCCGCCAGGGAGGAACTGGGGAGGGATGGAGTTCCCCGGCCTTTCCTGGTCGAAGATCCAGCTGACGATCCACCAACGTTCCCCGTCCCAGGTAAGCTGGATACTGTTGATCCCTCGGGAATACGGCTCCCCGTCCGGGGTTGTGGAGCTTGCATAGGTGCTCATCACGTGAGCGATGTTCCCAAAGCGCTGGACCACCCGGTGGATCTCCTTCTCGAAGAACCCTTCCGTCCTGACTCCCCCGGCCTGATCGTGGTATTCATCCAGCGTCATGGTCATCAGCTGAGGGGCCCCGTCGCTGTCGCGTCCCGGCATCCCCACCAATGCGTTGGGCCGGTGCAGGGTCTGGTCCCGGGCCCGGTCCGCACTCTCCCCGGCTGGGCCGGACACGACCTCATAGTAGGCCCGGATAATGTCGTCGAGGGTGGCGACATCAGACGGATCGGCGGTGGCCGTTCTCTCCTGACCAACCAAGTCGAGAGGCGCTACTGAAACAAACGCGAGGAAAAGCAGAATCGTCTTCACACTATCCTCCAAAGTTCGAGCGGAACGCTAAATTCGCGCGGCGGATCGTCTGGGGCTTCAACCTGGCCTCGAACGGCAGTGGGGATGTCCGGAGGTCAACCCAAGAACATTTCCCGGGCCAGCTCCCTCCCCTTTCCGGTCTTGAAGGTGGCCTCGATGGCCTCTTCCTTTTCATCAGCGGTACGATCACGAAGTCGATTGGGGAAGTTCACCAACCAGTCGGCATCCCATAGGATCTTGAACTCCATGGTCTCCACGACCTCCGGATCGCGGTCACTATGGTGATTCGCCACAATCCCACAGATAAGATCCACCGCCTCGGGTGGGACGGAGTATTTCGTCAGCAGATCACGGGCGATGGGTGGGCCCTCGATCTCCTGGAACTGGCCGGAGCTGGACCCATGGACCTCACGGGCCTTCGGGATGCCGATGTCGTGGAGAATGGCCGAAGCCCTGACGACAAAGAGGTCACCCCCTTCCCTCTGCTGGATCTCGACTGCGTAGCCCTCCACCCGCCTGGTGTGCTCGACCATCCCCCGGGTCTCGGAGAAAACCGACTCCATATCTGATGTCAGAGACTCCAGGATGGGGTCATCTTGCGCGACCAGGGGAGTCATCGGAAAGAGGCTCAGGGCGGCGGAGATGATCAATCCGGTCGTGGCCGGGGAAATTCGTTTCAAGGGAATCTCCCTTTGTTCTTTATGGGGTCCTGAATCACGGCACCGCTTCCTTTCCCGGCGACCAGAGGTGCTGAAGGTAACGCTGGGGAGTTTGAAGGAAATCCCTGACCAGCGTTACCGAGTCCAAATCCTCGAAGGCGACTTCTCGAATCTGCCCGTCGTCGAACGAATAGATCCGAGCTGAAGGGATCGCCATAAGGATGGGCGAATGCGTGGTGATGAAAAATTGCCCTCCATCCCTCACCGCGTCCCCGAGCATCGCGAGGAAGGCCAACTGGCTTTGGGGGGAGAGCGCCGCCTCGGGTTCGTCCAGGAGGTACAACCCGTCGGGGACCAGCCGAGCCTTGAAGAGGTCCAGGAAGGCCTCCCCGTGGGAACGGCCATCGGGCTCCTCCCCATAGCGGCTGGTGATGGCATCGATGGACCCTCGATGGACACCCATGGCCAATTTTCGAGCCAGAGGGCTCGCGTCCTTCAACTCGGTGTCCAACCTCTCGAGCTCGGCCTCGTGCTCAACACGACGGGCCACCATCGCTTTCTGAAAACCAAAAAAGTCCTCGGCACGGAGGAAGAAGCCGCGGTGGGTCCGTCGGCGCCATACCAGCCGAAGATGCTTCGCGAGCCGACGCTGGGCCGACAAGCTGGGATCCCGGGCCAGGCTTCCGCTCCCCACGGCCGGCAGCTCAGCGCCGATGGCTAGCGCCTCAAGAAGAGTGGACTTCCCTGAACCGTTCTCCCCAACGAAGAGGATCACACGGGCATCGAGATCCAGGGATCTCAGCGATCTGATGACCGGTACCGAAAAGGGAAACCCCTCTTCCATCCCCAGGTCGGCGAGAGAAACGGAGCTGAGTTGAATCATGGGGAGATGATAACCCAAGAAAGAGGGGGTGGGCACGTCGCCCACCCCCAGGTCCATGGGCCGGTCCCTTGTGGGCTACATCTCCACAAGCCCAGCTGCTTTCAGGACCTCCAGATAGTTGATGATGGACTGCAGGTCCGAGGGGGTCCGCATCTGGGCGTCCAACATCTTCTTGATATCCAAGACGGTGTGAACACCATCAATGAGGAGCTGAAGCTCACTGGTGCTGGCCAGACCCTCATAGGGGAAGCGAGACCTGACGTCGGCCCCAACGCTCTGGAGCGGCTCTCTCCAACCGGTGTACCCTCCGGCCTTAACCAGGGCCGTCTGCCGCGGTACCATCCCGGCAGCCCTGCGTTCCAAGTCCGTCAGCCGGAGCCGGACGGGCTGGACACCCAACCGAGACGCGGCGGCTTCCATATGGCTCTCCAGGGCAACCAGGTGGGCGGCTCCGATCTCGTCGATGACGCCCTGCATTTCGTCAACGTAGTCCCCCACGCGAGCCTTGTCGGCGCCGAGCTCAAGGACAGAAGCCAGCGTTTCTTTCTCGGCCAAAACGGTACCCTCCACATGGGCACGAGCCCACTTGTACTGGTCCAGGAGGTTTTCAGCGCCGGCTCCGTTCAGTCGTTCCTGCCCCATGATGAATTGATGGCCCATCCGCCGGGTAGCGTTGGAGGCGATCTCCCCGGCCAGGCGGATCGCCATATCGTCATCGGCGCTCGCCACCGTATAGGCCGCCGCCGCCCCGATGACCGCAACCCGCTTGAGCTGCGTCGGGTCGGCCTTGTCGATCCGGTCCCCTGAAGTGTGGTACCACTGATCCGGCCAGACGATGATCATGATCCCCGGCACCTGGACACCCCAGTCATTGAAGACCATGTGGTCGGAGGCGCCATAGTGGGTTTCGATGCTGTAGTAGAAGGGCTCATCGGCTCCGGACGGGGCCACGATCCGACGGGGCACCTTGTAGAAGCCACTTCGGTTCTGGATCCTTTCGTTGTTGGCTTCCCCCACGTACCGGTAATAGTTCTCCATCACATCGTTGATGAAGTGGGGCTGGCCATACGTGGTTCTCATGAGCCGGGTATAGGCTTTGTTCAGCGTCAGCCACTCCCCCACCATGTCCATGTTGATGTTGGCCAGGGTCTTCTCCATAAGGTCCTTGTTTTCCCGGACCCAGGGGCCGGTCCCCGAATACTCGGGTCCCCACAAGAATCGGATGGTTCGCCGGGGTCGGGGAATCCGTCCCTCCTCGATGAGGGTGTGGAGGGTCCGTGCCACCTCGAGAATCCCGGCACTTCCGGATTTGTTGTCGTTCGCACCCTGCTTTACATACCCCTCGAAGAGGTGGGCAGAGAGTATGATCTCAGGGGCTGAGGGGTCGGTTCCGGGGATGTGGGCCACCGGATCCTGGAGCTCGTAGGCACGAGTGGTGGCTTCCACCTCGGCGTGAACGGTGATGGTCTCTCCAGCCAACAGGCGCCGCTTCAGAACCTCCGCCTCTCTCGGGGGGATGAAGAACCCGAACTTCGTCTGTCCACCAGCCGCCCCGCGGCCCCGTACCCCACTCCAGGGAATCTGAAGAGGATCGAAGTTGGGACGGCCATTGGCGATATTCACCACACCCAGGGCCCCACGTTGGATACAAGCCGCAGAGTGTACCCCACCCATGGACCCTTCCGTCACCACGATCTTCCCACTCACGCCTGCCCGGTCCAACTCTTCTTCCGTCCCCATTCCAACCCAGACCAACTCAGCCGTGACGTCGGCGTTCTGACTCCCGTTCGCCAACATCGCTCTCAGATCCTGATAGGATGCCAGCTTCTGACGCATGGGGCTGACTTCCCACAACTCACCTTTGATCCCGTCCCACACCTCTCCTCCCGGGAGCCGAACCAGATCGGCCCCGGGTATGCCGTACTGAACGAGTTGATCGTAGATGTACTGGGTCTCGTAGAACGTCCCGTTCCCGTACTCGTCGGCCAGGCGGTCTTTGTTGTAACCTCCGGTCTCCATGATGGTATTCCAGGCCGTCTCCCCCGATGCTTCACCGATGATCTCATCCATGATGGCCGGGTCCAGGAGCGTCCAGTGGTGCCAGGGCGTGACCTGGGCACCCAGATCCTGGGCGAGGCACAAGGCGAATACAGGCAGAAGGAGGATTATCCAGGCTCTTTTCATCATCGTCGGTCTTCCGATGGGGAGTGTTGTTGAGGATCCGGAAACCCCGGACCGAAACTCGATAACCAGGGTTCATATGGGGACATCCCGGACGGGAAGCAAGGCTGATGCGGGATGCCCCGGCTCGAAGGGGGGATGGTCAACGGAGTCGCGCAGAATGGGGGGGAGCCGCTATTCTTCCCATCCTCACAGAACCCGTTCAGGGGCGGAGGTGCCGTGACCGGCCTCAGCATTTCCCTGGGCGGGACCCAATGCCCAGCGCGCCGAACCGAGCAAGGATCGAAGCCATGTTCCCCACCGAGACCTATGTGAGCCGCCGCAAGACCCTGGCTTCCCGATTCGACGGGGGCCTCCTCCTGTTCCCAGGGAACCAGGAGAGCCCCATGAACTACGCCGACAACTGCTACCCCTTCCGGCAGGACAGCAGCTTCCTTTACTACTTCGGGTTGAGTCAACCAGACCTGGCAGCGGTCATCGACGTGGACGCGGGCACGACCACCATCTTCGGGGACGAGCTGAGTATCGACTACGTGGTCTGGATGGGGGACCTCCCAACCATCTCAGAAAGGGCGGAGAAGGTGGGGGTGACCGACACCCGGCCGGTTTCGGAACTGGCGAAGTTGCTGGGACGGGCCGTATCAGCCGGAAGGGCCGTTCATTTCCTTCCCCCGTACCGGGGGAGCACCACGATTCAACTCCAACACCTCCTGGGTCTTACCCCAGACGAGCTGGCATCCGAAGCTTCCGCAGAGCTCATTCAAGCCATCGCGGACCAACGCTCATACAAGACCGAGGAAGAGGTCGCAGAGATCGAGAAGGCCGTCGACACTTCGGTTTCGATGCACGAGGCCGGAATCCGGATGGCCCGGCCCGGCATGCTGGAGATGGAGATTTCGGCCGAAGTCGAGCGCATTGCATCGGCGGCCGGAGG
>CBDUAX010000305.1:0-6132 GCA_965365235.1 uncultured bacterium | reverse complement strand
TACCGGCCGGCCCGTTCTTTCAGGACCTCAGAGGCCAGGGGAAATGAAAGAGTCGCCTCCATTGAAACCGCCAGTGCCCTGGCGTCGCCTACAGGTGAGAGCGCACCAAACACCCCTCCCTCCAGGATCTCCCGAGGCCCGCTTGGACAGTCCGTCGACACCACGGGACAGCCACAAGCCATGGCTTCAATGAGGACCGTGGGAAGGCCTTCGTTTCTGGACGACAAGACAAACAGCTGGGCTCGGGCCAAGAAGGTGTAGGGATTGGCCACAAAACCTGGGAGGTCAACGGCGCCTCCGATCCCCAACTTGTCGATGCACTCTTCCAGAGCCGGGCGTTCCGGGCCCTCCCCCAGGAGGATCAGCCGAACGGGCGTAGCTTTCCGAAGGATGGCGAAGGCCCGCAGGAGCGTGGGGAAGTCCTTCTCTTTGTGGAGTCGCCCAATTCCAAGGATTACCGGTGGGCCACCGTCGATAAGCCACTTATGGTCTGCCGGGACCTTGGCCATGGTAAGAAGCCGGTTCGAAACCACCGGGTTCGGGATGACTGTCACGCGACGGCGAGGGATCCCCAAAGAAGAGGAGAGATCATCCGCCAATCCTTCGGCGACGGCGACGATCCCGTGGGCCTTCCTGTACGCCACACGCATGGCCGAGGGCAGGATCCAGCGGTCCCGAAATAGCGGGGACTGGGCGGTAGCCAGGGAGAAATACTTGTGGGTACTGACCACCACCCGAGATGGAGACCCGGCCAGGGCGTTGGCCAGGACCGCTGCGACGTTGATGTAGTCCAACGCCGAAAGGACCGCCTGAGGCTTTTCTCTCCGCAGGTACCGCACAAGGCGGGGTAGAGCCCGCAGCATCCGGGGAGATGCCAGGTCCACGACACGGATCCCCGGATCTATCTGGTCCTTGAACGTACCCGTCGCCGATACGGCCACCAGGTCGACTCGGATTCCCTTCCGGGCGAACCCGTTGGCGAGGTTGAGCATGACCCGCTCGGCGCCCCCTCCCTGGAAGGATGGGGTGAGGAGGCTAATCCGGATCCGGGTCTCTCCAGTCATCACAGGAAGTCGGGCCAGTCAGATTTGGAGGATCGTTCGGTACTCGGCCAGGATCCGATCGACATGAAACCGAGCTGCGGCCGCTCGGAGGTCCCCGGAGGCTCGAGGGGATCTTAGCCTTTTTATCATGGCCTCCGCCATTCCGGGAGGGTTGTCGATCGGTACCAGCGGCCCGTGCTTTCCGTTCTCCAAGATCTCTCGAGGGCCGCTGGAACAATCGGTGGAGACCACCGGACAACCGCACGCCATGGCCTCCACCAGGACATTGCCGAAGCCCTCGGACCGGGAAGAGAGGACAAAGAGGTCTGCATGAGAAAAGAACAGCCCAGGATTCGGGACAAACCCTGGGAAGGAGACGTCGGCCCCAATTCCAAGCGCCTCGGCCCTGGCCTCCAGAGTATCGGCCTCAGGGCCTTTCCCAAGGAGAATGAGGCGAGCGGCCATTTTTCCTCGCAGAAGAGCAAAAGCCTCCAGCAAGCCGCTGAATCCTTTGATGGGTGTTTGGCTTCCTACCCCCAGAACCACCGGCGTGCCGTCCTCTTCGAGCCATGGGTGGGGTGGCCCTCCCTTCGACGACTTCAGGAAGGCCGGCGTAACCACGGGGTTCGGAATGACGGATAGGGACCTCCTCTCCAACCGGAAGAGGTCGGCCATTTCGTCCGCTAGACCGGAGGCGACGGCGATGCGGGCGGTGGCGAACGGGTAGAGCAGATGCACCGCCTGCTTCAACCAATACCGTTTTTCCAAAACCGATCCTCCCGACGCCCAAAGACTGGGCTGGACGTGGCTGCTCACTGTGATCGTCTTGGGAAAACCGCTCAGTCGCCGAGCAAAAAGCGCGACGACGTTGGTATGATCTTCGGCAGCGATCATGGCCCACGG
Source organism: uncultured bacterium (assembly GCA_965365235.1). Classification (GTDB taxonomy): domain Bacteria; phylum Gemmatimonadota; class Gemmatimonadetes; order Longimicrobiales; family Gaopeijiaceae; genus CBDUAX01. The sequence goes on along the minus strand of CBDUAX010000305.1, from coordinate 4,186 downwards.
CTTTTCACGGCGAAGATACCGGAGGAGGGCGGGCAACGTTCTCAGGCTCCGAGGCGCATCCAGATCAAAAACACGTACCTGGGGGGGAAGTTCGCCGAGGAGCTCTCCTTTCGCCGCGGAAAGGACCAGATCGCAGGGGATTCCCTTCTGGTGGGCACCTAGAAGGAGGTTCAAGCTGGAACGCTGTGCCCCCCGGCCCTCGAGATCGCCCACGAAGATCGCAAGTCTTCTTGTCTGGACAGGAGTAGCGGAGGGGGTGCCCGGGAGTCCCTTCACACGCCCCTCCCGCCCTGCTCCACGAGTCCCAGTGCCGTCAGGTAGGCATCGGTGATCCGGTCTACATGGAAGTCCATGGCCCGGGCCCTGAGGCTTTCTTCACTGGGTGGGGAGTCCAGCACCGAGACCATTCCCTCGGCCAGGGCTCCTACGTCCCCGACAGGGACCAGGGGCCCGTATCGGCCCCGGGCAAGAATCTCTGCCGGCCCGTGGGGACAGTCGGTAGAAAGAACGGGGCATCCCGATGCCATTGCCTCCACAAGGACGTTTCCAAGGCCCTCCCATGCGGAAGAGAGGACAAACAGATCGGCTCTGGAATAGACGGCGTGGGGATTCTTCACGAATCCGGGGAAGAAAACCTTATCCTGAATCTCCAACTCCTTGGCCAACGACTCCAACTCCGGACGATCCTCACCTTCGCCCAAAATCGCGAGCCGGACCTTTCGGTTCCTGGTGACCCGTTCGAAGGCACGCAGGAGGGTAGGAAAATCCTTCTGGGGAGTGAGGCGGCCGGCGCTGACCAGGGTTTCGGTCTCGTCTGCCTCCAGCCACGGGTAGTCCACCGGTTCTGAAGCCAATGCCAGAGACTTTTCCGTGACCACCGGGTTGTGGATGACCTGGATTGCCTCCCGGGAAAGCCATCCGGTTCTAGCGAGGTCGTCCGCCACCCCCTGGGAGATGGCCACGATTCCATCGGCACCTCGATAAAACCAGCGGACGAACCAGCGGAGAAGGTGACGTTCCTTTAACCCAACGGCCGCCGCTGAGTGCCTGGACAGAGTGTTCTGGGAACAGACCACCACCCGCGTGGGGGCCCCAGCACTTCGTCGGGCCCAGAGGGTAACCACACCCGCCCCCTCCATCGTGGCCAACGCCGCCTGGGGCCCGTGTTCCCGTAGATATCTGGACAGGCAACTTCGCCACTGGATCGAGCTGTTTGCATTACAATCGACGACCTGCACAGAGTCCGGGATCTCCTCCAGGTAGGGCCCCTCTGCTCGGCAGAGCACCAGGTCCACCACCAGCCCACGCGAGGCCATGGCCCCGGCCAGGTTGGCCACGGCCCGCTCGGCTCCGCCTCCCCCCAGGGAGTAAATCACCATTGCTACATCCGGTCGGCGGATCATCTCAGGGTGTTCCCCCTGGGTCCAACCCACCATGGCCCAGCCATCCATTCAATTCCATCCCCAAAAGGCGGGCGACCTTTTCCACCTGGGGTTGGAACTCCGCCTCCAGACTGCGGCGAAAATGCGGATCCAGGGGTGGCCGAGCTGATTCGCGGACGTTGACCCGCTCCAAAATCCGGCTGGGGCTGAATCCGAGGGCAGACCCCATGGCCCTGGCCGGTCGATAGAGGGGCCCCAGCAACCTGGGGAGATCTCGGTGCAGGTGCGCCAGCCGTCGGAAACGGAGGACCTTGTTCGGGTTCTCCTTCCTGAACTCCCGTCGTTCGTCCGAAGGTAGGGCCAGAAATGAGAGGATACGTGAGTAGATCGACGAGGGATCTCCTTTCAACTCGTCGAAGAGGAGAACCAGGCGCTGTTGGGGCGGGACCCTGGCCATAAACCGTTCGAGTTGGTCACCGATGGCGCAGACCACACGGTACTGGAGGAGCTTTGGCTCTTTGGCTTGCCGGGGGATGTTCCGGCCCTGGGCTCTTGATTCCTGGAGGGCCCATGCCTCCGGGAAGCTCTCGATGTCTTCAGTCAGGTTGTAGAAAAGCTCCCCGTGAAGGGCATACGCCATCTCGACCGGGTTCCTCAGGATCACGATGAACTTGGCGGCCGGAATCAGCTCCAGAATGGCCGGGATGGCCTCCCTGGACATGAGATAGGAGGCGGACGCCTCTCCGGAAAGACACCCCGCAGGTGTCGGACCGAACAGTTCTATGTACTGCTCCCGAGTGGTGATCTCCCGTGTCCCGGGTAGGTCCTCACTAAAAAAATGGGGCTCCTTCAGCCGTGGAAGGAACACTCCGGGATGATCCCTCAGATACCGATAGAGGGCCGTCGTGCCGCTCTTTGGCGCACCTGCCAGGAAAAACCCGGGCAGCTTTGTCTCCGAGCCGGTCATCGCCGGCGATTGTTCCGGGTCTTCTTCACCCACCCCGGGAGGAAGATGGATCTCCCTTCCCTTGGGGGTCCTGGAGGTTCCAGGTGGAAGGACTCGGCTTTGTGACTTGCCTTCGGCATCGTGTCCACTCTCTCCTGAATTCCCGGGTGGGCTTTCCTCCAGGCTGAATAGTGCAACGTAGCCGTGCCTCGACGCCAGCCGGGTCCCACTTGGCCCTCTTCGTTGGGAAGAAACCCTCGAACCCGGGAGTTCTTGCAGCCACCAGACTCCGTCGAAGGTTGGGGAAAAGCCATGGCAACCTCGATGTTGTCGGCATAGGTTGGAGGCGAAAATGGCATCTTTCCCCGGGCTGGCCACCGGCCAAGGCGTTTGGGGGAACGCGGGTTCCTCCTCACCCCAAGGGCTCAGGGAGCAGAACGGTCCGGAGTAGGGACCGTACCGGCAACCTGGTGCGGGTTCGAAAAGGGCCGGTTCCCGCCAACTTCCGAGGCGAGAGTAATGGACCAGAGAATATCCCGGGGTCCTTCCTGGTTCAGGATGGAGAATTGATGGAGGCCTTGAGGCTCCTGCTTCGTCTTCTATCCCCCGGAGAGCGGTCCAGGCTGAGGCGGGTCCTTGTGTTTGCTGCGGGGGCCGGGCTCCTGGAGATGCTGGCGGTCCTTTCGGTTCTCCCCTTCATGGCTTTGGTGGCAGACCCCTCTGCCATTTCCCGGTACCCCATTGTAGAACCGGTCATTTCCTACCTCGGCCTGTCCACGACCCGGGATATCCTTCTCCTGGCGGGGGCCGGGGTGCTGGGCCTTTTGGTTCTGGCCAACGTGGCGGGTGCCCTCAGTGTTCGGATGGTGCATCTGACCATTGGGAACATCATCCATTATCTCTCCTGTAGACTCCTGGGAACCTATCTCTCTCAGCCGTACGAGTGGTTCCTGCAGCGCCATTCCAGCCGGCTGAACCGGAACCTCCTGGAAGAGGCCCGAATGGCCATCCAATGGGCTCTCCTCCCGCTCCTGAACTCGGCGGTTCGAGGGATCGGAGCCCTCTTCCTCGTCATCCTCCTCCTAGTCGTGGATCCCAAGCTGACGTTGGTGGCCGGTGGGATCCTGGGGAGCGCCTATGTCGCCATCTACTTCGGGGTTCGGGCCATCCAGGATCATCTGGGGGAAATCCGCGTCAAAGCGGGGCAGACCCGTTTCCAGGTGGCCACCGAGGCTTTAGGAGGGATCAAGGAGCTCAAATCTCTTGGTGTGGAGGAGGAGTTCGTACGTCGCTTCCAGGAGACGGGCCCTCCGTTTGTCCGGGCCACCTCGTGGGGCCGGGTAATCTCAGAGGTCCCCCGTCATATCCTGGAGGTCCTGGCCATCGGGACGGTGCTGGGAATCCTGGTCTATCTTCTCCTCACCGGCTCCCCCCTGGATGACACCCTCCCGGTCCTGGCTCTGTTCGCCTTCGCTGGGTATAAGCTCGTGCCTTCCTTCCATCTGGTCTTCTCCGGCTTCACCGCAGCCCGCCTCCATATAGCAGCTGTCAGGGACCTAGAGGCGGATCTGGCTTCTGTGGCGACCAGAGAGGCGAAGGGGGCCGAAGACACCTCCCCGATCCGGATCCGGGAGGGATTGGAGCTGGCGGACATCACCTACCGGTACCCAGGACAATCCTCTCCGGCCCTGGCCCATTTTGATCTCGGGCTGGCCCATGGGGAGAGAATTGGGGTTGTGGGGCCAACCGGGGCCGGGAAGACCACCCTGGCCGATGTCCTCTTGGGGCTCCTGCGCCCACAGGCGGGAGAGCTGCGCATTGACGGTGTCCCGGTGGGGCCTGAGGCCTGGGCCCGGTG
>CBDUAX010000304.1:0-6140 GCA_965365235.1 uncultured bacterium | reverse complement strand
GGGTACGTCCATGTTTTTAAGGACAAAGGGACAAGGGCCGGCCGCTACCTCCAGAGGATGCAGCGTCGTGTGGATGAGCCCATCGCCGCCATTTTGGCCCTGAATACCCTCGCCAACACCTTTGGCGCGGCCCTAGGGGGCGCTCTCGCCCTTCAGCTCTTCGGCGATGCCTGGATGGCCCTCTTCTCGGCCACTCTTACCCTGGCCATTCTCCTCTTTTCGGAGATCCTCCCAAAGACCCTTGGAGCCACCCTCTGGCCGACCCTCGCTCCCGCGGCAGCCCATATCCTCCGGGGAATGATCTGGATCATGAAACCGGTGGTGGCACCACTGACCTGGTACGCACGCCTCATCACGCCAGGGCAAAAGAAACCCTCTACCATCAGTCGGGCCGAGCTCAGGGCTTTGGCTCGGATCGGCCGGCGTGAGGGAGCCCTCGATGAGGATGAATGGCGGGTGGTCAGCAACATCATGGTTCTGGATCAGGTCCCGGTGGCGGAGGTGATGACCCCACGGACCGATATCGTCGCCGTGCCGGTGGATGCCGGGGTCGAGGGTGCCCAGGCGTTGATGTTGAAGGAGGGCCACCTGAGGATCCCGGTTTTCGAGGAGAGCTTGGACCGAATTGTCGGGGTTTTACTGGCCAGGGACCTGTGGCGGGCCCATCGCGACGGCGTTGAGGATCTCAGGCAGGTCATGCGTCCGATTCAGTTCGCACCAGCCACCAAGCCCGTGGACGACCTGATCACCGAAATGCGGTCCCAACGTGTGAAGATGGTCATTGTCGTCGACGAATTTGGAGGGACCAGCGGCCTGGCCACGCTGGAAGACCTCCTGGAAGAGATCGTGGGAGAGATCCAGGATGAGCACGAAGGTGATGAGCCCCTGGACTTTCAAACGCTGGAGACCGGAGAAACCCGAATCTGGGGGGGAGTGTCTCTCCGGGACGTAGGCGAGACCCTGGGCCTGGATCTTCCTGAGGACCTGTACGATACCTTGGGCGGGCTGGTCTTCAGCCATGTGAACCGGATTCCCCGGGAGGGCGACGTAGTTGAAGTGGAAGGTGGAGAGTTCCGTGTTTTGAAGATGCGTGGGCGCAGAATCGAGTTCGTCCTCTTTTCGCCGGCCTGAAACAGGCGGGTCCCCACGGGTTGCTGGGAGGTTGATTACCGGGCCCCCCCAAAAGCTCCAAGGGGTCTTGACCGAAATCCGGCAAACCTCTATCATCGCGCGTGCCCAAACCAACCGGAAATGCCCGAGGGCCCTCGTGAAGGGCCCGTTGAGCGCGTGGTGCTTTCAAGACCAGGCAGCGGAAGCAGTGTCTCTTCCCTCCTGGTCTTTCGAATTCAAGGGAAGGCTGCCTGCCCACCCCTTTCCAACCCCCCAATTTGCGACGGAGGACTGACGGCCATGGATCTGGACGGATTCCTGTACGAGGTGGAAGGTTTTCGGGACGAGATGGAGGATTATGTAGACGAGATGGACTCCCGTAAGGGCCTCTCCTTTTCCACTCCTGAAGAAGTCCTGAAATACGTGGAAGAGTATCAGGTCTCTTCCATCCGGCTGTGGTTCACAGACATTCTCGGGTTCCTGAAGTCTTTCTCGATTACGCCGAAAGAGCTGGCGGGTGCGTTCAAAGAGGGCATGGGCTTCGATGGGTCCTCCATTGAGGGATACCAGAGGATCCAGGAAAGCGACATGGTCGCGTTCCCCATCGCATCGACGACGCAGGTCCTCCCTTTCCGGTCCGGAGGTTCCAGGTCCATCCGAATGTTTGCCGAGATCAAGAACCCCGATGGATCGCCCTACGTCTCCGATCCGCGCCGGGTTCTCATGAGGCAACTGGATCGCTTGGGGGAGATGGGATATTCGGCCATGAAAATCGGACCCGAGCCGGAATTTTTCTATTTCAAGGATCCCACGTCCGCCCAGATCCTGGATCACGCGGGGTACTTTGATATCAATCCGGTGGACATCGGAGACGATATCCGTGAAGTGACAGTCTTCGCACTGGAGGCCATGGGGATTCCGGTGGAGTACCACCACGCGGAGGTGGCCCCCTCCCAGCATGAGATCGACATCCGGTACCAGGAAGCGCTCCGGATGGCGGACTCACTCCAGACCCACAAGTACCTTGTCAAGGAGATCGCCCGACGCTGTGGGGTCTACGCCACTTTCATGCCCAAGCCGCTGGAGGGAGAGAATGGTAATGGGATGCACGTCCACCTCTCCATCTTCAAGGACGAGGTTACCAACTCATTCTACGACAAGGATGACCCTCAGCACCTGAGCCAGGTTGCGAAACAGTTCATCGCAGGAGTCCTGGACCACTCACGTGAGATGGCGCTCATCACCAATCAGTTCCACAACTCGTACAAGCGCCTCGTCCCTGGTTATGAGGCCCCCGTATATATCGCGTGGGCGGAGAGGAACCGATCCGCTGCTGTCCGGATCCCCCTCTACAAACCCGGAAATGAAATCGCCACACGGATGGAGCTGCGCTTCCCCGATGCAACCGCCAACCCCTACTTCGCTTTCGCAGTGATGTTGGCTGCGGGGTTGGACGGAATGGCTCGGGGCCTTCAGGTCCCGGATCCGATGACCATCGACCTCTACGCTCTGACCCCGATGGAACGTGCCGAGATGGGGATCACCTCATTGCCTCACGATCTCTTCGAGGCCGTCAAGCTGGCCGAAAAGAGCGAGTTCCTGAAGTCGGTCCTGGGGGAAGATGTCCAGCGGAAGCTCATCGAGACCAAGCTCAATGAGGCGGATAAATACCGCCTGCATGTCTCTGCGATGGAACTTCAAGAGCATATGGTGCTCTAAGGTAGCCCCCCCCAGGGGAGGCCTGCGCCACCTGCCCCCGGGCTGCTGGACCAGGGCCGAGGTCCAACAGAACTGTAGAGGGGAGGTCGGAGTCTTTGGTGGCTCCGCCTCCCCTCAAGCTCTTGTGCGCTCCCAACCCGCCCTCTTGTCCCCAGACCTTCGGCTTCCCCCTAGGCCGGCGACTCCGCATCCGTCTTCGCCCCGGCAGACGGCTCCGTTTCTCGGGCGATTTCTTCCTCGGTCCAGAATGATAAAGCCAACGCAACCGCCCCACACGAGATCGCCATATCGGCCACGTTAAAAATGGGCCAGTCCATAAACCCGAGATTGATGGGGCCAATGAAGTCCACAACGCCCCGGTCCCATCGAACCCGGTCGATGAGGTTCCCAAGAGCCCCGGAGAAGACCAGAGACAGGGCCAGGAGCCGGAACCAGTCGGAGGTGTCCGTCTTCAATAGGAGGTAGCTGAGAAGGACGAGGGCGAAGACGGTCACCGGAATGAAGAACCACCTGGGGTCGTTCCCGATGCTGATTCCGAAGGCGGCACCACGGTTGAAGGCCAACGTCAGAGGCACCAGACCACCGAAGAGCTCAGAGGACCGGACGCCCAGGACATCCATCGCCCACCGCTTGGTGAGGATATCCAGGATCAATATCAGGGGGAGCGTGGTCCCCAGGATGGTGGCTCTTGTTTTCACCCAGACCAACTTGCCTAAGGTTGAAGGTTTCCCCGGGCCCGCCCCGTCGGGGCCCGCGAACTCGAAGACAGGAAAGATGGTGGGAATTCCCCTTCGGCTCAATTCCCCCCCTGAAGGTTTTCCGACAGTTGGCCACCGTCGAGGTGGGAGGGTCAGGCCGGTATCGCAGAGGCGAGGGAACGCAAGGCTGCCGCCAATTCCATCCGGCTGAAGGGCTTTGGCAGGACCACCCCGGCCCCCGCGGCTTCGAGCTCATCCGACGGCAGTGAATCCTCGAACCCGGTCATCATCAAGATCGGTCCTGCAAACCCGGCGGCCCGGACCTCCTTCGCGAAAGCCAGCCCGGTTCCGCCGGGCATGGTTTGATCCAGGACCATCAGATCCGGCCAGAGTGGAGCGTCGTCAAACAGGTCCTTCGCTTCCTGGCGATCGCCAGCCACCCTCACCTGATGGCCCATCCCCTCCAGGAACCTTTGGCAGATCAGGCGAACGGAAGCCTCGTCATCGACCACCAGGACTCGTCGGGGTGTCATGGTCGTAGTTCCTTCTCCCTCACCCTCCGGACCTGCGGGTTCCGGGACCTGTTTCTTGGCGGGCGGAAGAAAGACGGTGATTTCGGCACCCTGCCCTGGCTTGCTTGCTACGTCGATCCACCCCCCGTTGCTCACGACGATCCCATGGACCACGGCCAACCCGAGACCGGTTCCCCTTCCGACTTCCTTGGTGGTGAAGAAAGGATCGAATATCCGGCCCCGGGTCTTCTCATCCATGCCCGTCCCGTTGTCCCGGACCACCAGGCGGACCCAGCTCTCGCCAGAGTCCTTGGTCAGTTCCTCCGGAAGCCTGCCGAGTTCCGGGACGGCTTCATCCACCACGATGGACACTCTGGGTTCTCTAGCCCCCTCCAGGGCATCCACTGCGTTGGAACAGAGGTTCACCACCACCTGGTGGAGCTGAGCCTCATCGGCAAAGACCTTCGAGGTGGTCGGATCGAGGCGGGTTTCGAAAGAAATGGATTGGGGGACGGAGTCCTGAAGGGATTCCATCACCTCTCCGACAACTCCCTGCAGGTCAACATGGTGGCGGGCCTCGGGGGCTCTCCGACTGAACGTGAGAATCTGCCGGACCAGGTTTCGAGCACGATCAGTAGATTGGATCACCTCATTGAGGTCGCTCAAGATCGGCGACCCCTGTGGCAGATCGGCATAGGCCAACTCGGCGTGCCCACGAATCGAGGCCAGGATATTGTTGAAGTCGTGGGCGATCCCTCCTGCCAACGTCCCCACGGTCTCCATCTTCTGGGCCTGACGGAGTTGGGCCTCCAGGGCCTCCCGTCCTTCTTCCAGGGCCCTTCGATTCATCTCCGCTTCCGTGACATCGCGGAGGGCCACAACTCTGCCCTGGCCTCGACCACCCGGTTGCGCCAGGTCCGAGGTGCGGCAATCGAAGATTCGGAGGCGGCCTGGCACACCGACGGTCAGTTCCAGGAGGGTCCGGCCCAGTGGAAGGGCCAGGAGGTCGAGCCCTTGGTGGGCCAGGGCTTGGTCGGCCCGAGCACGTAGGAGGGGTACGGGACCCTCGAGAATCTCCACGGCGGACGGATTCGCGTCTACAATTCTGCCCTCCTGATCCAGGACCAGGACGGCATCGCTGGAGGTCTCCACAACCATTTCTCGGGCCACCGGTACGATCTCGACCAGGGTCCGGGCCAGGATTCCCCATCCGAAGACCACGCCGGCAACGGCGAGGCCGTAGACCGACAGGTCGATCCCGTCTGCGGCTTCCCACCCAGAGACATAGGCCAGATTTCCGAGCCAGGGTGCGATGCTGGCGAGAACCAGAGCCATACCCTGGGCTCGGAACGCTGACGCTTTCCCTACCAGGCTCCACAGGAGGAGGAGAGTGGCCAGGGAGAGGCACCCATACTGAAAACCCAGGTTAACCCAGAACCATCCCCCGTACTCTGGGGAGATCGCTGACCCGGCGGCAGTTTGCTGGACCCCTATCTCCCTCCAGATCAAGCCGTGCCAGGACGTGGTCCAGGCCAGAACCAGGGTGGACAAAGAGATTGCCAATGCGAACCCGGCCCGAGGCCGGGTGATCATGTAGTCCCGACCCGTGTAGGCCAGGGCGAAGGCCAGCCAGAGCGGACCAATGGCGACGATACCGATGTACTCGACCCTGGCGAACCAAATCATGAGGGACAGGTCGGCAGCCAGGAGTTCCCCAAGGTAGGCCAGGATCCAGAGGGAGATCGCCCCCAGAAACAGGCAAAGATGTCGGAGGCCAGGGACGGTCCTGTGCTCCCACGTCACCCATGCCAGAGCGCTGGTCAGCACTCCCGCTAGAAGGAGGGGTACGGTCCAGAGGTTTGGGTCCCAGGTCACGGCTGTCGAGTTCCCTCTTGGGGGTCCTGGTTGGCACACGGGCTAAACGGCGGAGTGGCTGCCGGAACCGACCGCGCCCGGTGACCCTTCACAGCATTTGAGCTTAAGGTCGGCTCTGAAGGGAGATACCTTTAGCTGGTCGACTCCTCCAAACCGGCCTCCGGGTCTGGGCGCCGGCCAGCCTCGCCCGGATCTCTCAAATCCACGTCGGATGACCCAACCCCGA
>CBDUAX010000303.1:0-6148 GCA_965365235.1 uncultured bacterium | reverse complement strand
GAATTTGCCCCAGTTCCGGAACGGTGTGAAGGGCCACGGCCCCCGCCCCGAGTACAAGCCCCGTCACCAAAATTCGGAGCGCCCAGGTGGATGTACCCGGTTTCACGTTCTGGGCCCAGCTCATTTCAGAGCTCCTCAGGAGGACGCCGCCTCGGGCGAACCGAAGAGGCGATGGGTCACCGGCTCTTCCTTCCGATGGAAGACCCGGAAGAACTCGTAGATCAGGACGGCATCCCACACCCCGATGCACCACACCAGGACCGCTTCCAGTGGGAGGTTCGCCCACCCTGGGATGAAGATCCCCAGTAGCTGCTCAGGGCGATAGGTCCACCAGAGGTAAGGCACCCCAAGGGAAGCCTCCCAGATGATACTGGCGAAGACCAGGGCGATGAAGGCGAAGGCCATGGCGTGCCAGTTGACGAACTCTTTCAAACTCCGGACCAGAACCACCGTGGGAAGGAGACCCGCAATCCAAACAAAGAGGAAATACCCGGGGATCCCCCCACCCGTGAGGTAGGAATATCCCAACCCAGCCACCAGACCGATCACCCACACGACGACGACACCCGGGCTGAATCGGATGATCCGGGGATGGTCGATGGCGGCGTCGAGGTAGTCACGCCGCTCATACGCGGCCAACCAGTTCTGCCCAGCCCAAAGGTAGACGGAGGCCATGAAGATGGCCCCCAGGATATAGAAGCCGAACTCCTCCACTGGGAGGTACCCGGGAACCATCTCCATGTCGGACCAATTCCAGGCCGGCACCCGGATCCCCAAGGTCGCTGCCCGATTGGGAAACTCGAAAAAATGATATCCGAATAGGATGTCCAGGACGGTACCGATCCCCGCCATGACCGCCGCAGAGGAAAGGAAGGCCTTCTGGTCGAAGTGCTCCCCGTCCCTAATGTGCCAGCGTTGAACGAAGAGGATGGGGACCAGGAAGATGAGGAGGCTCACCGTGTACCCCGAGGGTGTGGGGTTGTCTCTGAGGTGCATCTCCCACACCGGCACCTTTACCCTGGTCAGGGTCAGGATCACCGGGATGGCCATGGAGAGCAACATGCCCAGGATGATGAAGATCTCGCGAAGCGGCCGCTCTTTCATACGTGCACGTCCTTCCTTTTCAAGCCCCGGGGTTCACGCCCCCGGGCGCTTCATGGTTCCCAAGAGAGCGCCACCAGGGCTCGACGCCCTACGATGGACCCGCCGAAGTAGTGGTACCGCCGCTGATCCAGGAGGTTGGTGGCGGAGAGGCTCACCGTGAAGTGATTCGCGAAGGGGTAGGAGGCACTCAGATCCACCGTTTGTCTACTGGGGACCTGCCCCACGAAGAGGGCGGATTGAAAGGCGAACTCATCCACGACCGTCAACCCGGCTCTCACCCGTAATCCACTCTCTCCGGCGTAGGTAACCGAAGCGTTCGCCGTGTGTGTGGGGGTGTTGGTCGGGATGGAATCCCCGCCGAGGAAACTCCCCTCCTCGAAGTCCACCGTTACATAGCTGTAGTTGGCGTCAAGGCGGAACGCCTCGGTGACCGCAAACCCGGCACTCAGGTCCAGGCCCCACTGGGTCGCCTTCCCTGCATTTCCCACCGAGTAGACGATGCCTGTGGAACCGTCTTGCAGGTTGGTGATTCCCGGCACCGCATCCCGGACCGCCGCTTCGACGGCACCTCGGGCCTCCCCTGGGACCTCGTCGGGGGCCGTCCACGGTCCATAGTTGGGATGGATCCCAGGGAGAAGATCCGTGGCAAAATCCGAAAAGCGACTCCGTCGAAGGTCCACACTGAGGAAGATGTCATCGAACTGACCCTTGTAACCCACTTCCAGGGAACGAACCTCCTCGGGGCCCCGATTTGCCTGTCCGATGGCCAGCGCGGGGACGGCGGAAGACTGAGTGAAGAGGGCCCCCTCGGGCACACCCAAGAGGGCAGGACCCAGAGGAGAGGCCCGTAGGCCCGCCTCCAGGAGAGACAGGTCAACCGGGGGTCCCAAAGGAAAGCGGACAAAACGATCAGTGGGACTCGGCATGAGGTAGGCGGTGCCGTAGGTCACCCTGAACGCCTGATCCGACGATGGGAGCCACTGCAGACCCGCCTTGGGAGAGAACTGAACGTCATGGAGGGAAGCGTCGTCCACCCGGCCGGCCAGAATAAGCCTGATCCCCTCGGCGAGTTCAAAGCTCCCATGACCGAAGAGGGCATAGTGCTCATCGGACCGCCCGTCATGTTCAGGAGCCAGTACAGTCCCCTTGGAATCCACCACTTCTCGCCGAAGGGACCCCCCCAGTGCGAAGCTCCCTCTCCCCTCCAGGAAGGTGCCGGTCTGCTGGGCTTCCAGGTGCGCCCGGCTGGACCAGTCCTCGAAGATCTGGCCCGTACTCAGATTGGTCTGATCCGCTCCCCTGGCCGTGTAATAGGCCATGATGTTGAGCCCCTTCTGGGCCCAGGAAAACCGACCCCATGGAAGACTGGAGGTCCCCACCTGGGAGCGGGCCGCTCCGATGGCGCTCACCTGATTCTCCAGGTGGGCATAGCCCCCCTCCAGCGTCACCACTCCCCCATCCGCCAGGTAGTGCTCCACCCTACCGGACCCGCCTGCCGTGAGGAGGGGGGTGGGGTCACCCGTGGCCCGACCCGGGACCCCGAAAGGCTCCTCCTTCGACTGTCCTGCCAAAGGAACCAACTCGTAGCCAGGAGGGGGTGGAATGACCTCGTCGGAGCTCAGGATTCCTTGGTACTCTCTCTCCAAGCTTCCCAGGGCGGTTCTGGATCGGTCCCATGAGCCCGTTCGGGAGAAGGTCCCCTGGACGCGATAGCCCCACCGGAGGTCCCTGGATACCGCTGACTTTCGAAGCTCCAACCGAGTCGTGGAGAGTTCACCGGCAACGAGCGTCATGCGAGTCCCCTGTGCTTGCCGGATGGAGGGGGAGATGATGTTCAGGACGCCAGAGAAGGCGTTGGCACCGTAGAGGGCCGACCCAGGCCCCCTGACCAACTCCACCCGGGTCCCGGGATCGCCGACCGTCAGCGCCGGCCACTCCGGACTTCCAACAATGGGGGCACTGACATCCCTGCCGTCCACCAGAACCAGGAGCCGCCGGTTCACCAGACCGTTGAAGGCCCCCACATTCACGTTGAAGGAGTTGACTCCGCTCTGCAAAACGTGGACCCCTGGAAGATCAGCCACCAGGAGGGGGGTCTGCCCTGTCATGGAAAGCTCCCGAACCCGGGCAGGCAAAACCGAGGTGACAGCCGCCGGGGACTCGACGACCCGCTCAGGCTGCCGGGAGGCCGTGGTCACCCTGATCTCACCTAGCCGGATGGGCTTAGGCTCCAACGCCACATCCAGGATCCGCTCCTCCCCTCCTGCCAGCTGAAGGTGGACTTCCTGATCCTGATACTCCAACCAGCGGAAGCGGAGGGTGTAACTCCCAGCCGGGAGCCCCTGGATTGAGAACCGACCTTCCGTGTTGGTCACAGAAACAAATCGGGATCCCTCGACCTCCACCAACATGTTTCGCAACGGTTGTCCGCTCCGGTTATCCGTCACGGTACCGGAGACCGACGCTGTTCCCTGTGACAGAGCAGGGTTCGGGAGGAAGACCGTCAGGAGAGAAAGGCCGACAGCGGCCCAGAGGTGCAGAGGGATCCTGGCCCTCCCCCCTCTCAAAGGGATAAGCGGAAATGCCGCGGCTTGGCCAACCATATGGGGGGCTCTATCCGGTCACCGTCTGTTACTGGGGGCGCAAGCGGGTCCGTCCGCTGCAAGAGCGATGGATCGTAGCGGGAAATTGTTTGAAATTCAAGCATTCCCCAGACGAAGGAAGCCTCAAAACTCCACGCTGAACCCGAAGGTGGGAAGGAATGCCACGTTCTCCAGGGGCCGGAGACGGTCCGGGTAGGCAGGACCCTGGGTGTAGGCGAAGCCCACCGCGTTGGCCCGGTTCAACACGTTCTTGAGGCCTGATGCCGTAACCCGGAAGGCCCGGTGGTCCGGACCGCCAGCGCCGTCCTCCACGGACCTATCGCGGCGCCCCGAAGTACCTGTCGAGCCAATCCAACGTCTCCCGGATCTGCTCGTTCCGGGGCAGCCCGTGAGCGTGCCCCTCGTAGATGATGTGGTGTTTGTCGACATCCGGGGTACCGAGGAGACGCAACATCGGTAACTGCGCGGTGGCCACAGGCTCCAGCGGGTCATGCCGTCCGTTGAGCATCAGCGTCGGGACGGTGATCCTCGTCACGTAGTTGACCTGGTCGACCTCCGGCAGGGCGGTGCCGGAAGCGAGGCCTCCGAGCATCACCAGGTTCAGCCTGAACCGGGTCTCGACTGCAGGCACGATGGCTCCGAGGCGTCCGCCCCAGCTCGTTCCGTAGTAAGCGAGCTTCTCCCCGTCGATCTCCGGCCGGGTTTCCAGATAATCGATGGACCTCCTCACCTCCGAGACCCAACTTCGGACATAGTCGACATACTCCCTGGTGGGCTTCGGCCAGGTCGTGTTCATGTTGGGTGGCTGATCTGCGTCGGCACGGGAGAAGGTGCCCCGTACGACGGGCCAGAACACGGCGCGTCCGCTGGCTACGAAGTGCTGAATGCCTCCCTGGTCCTGGGGGTCCGGGTCGGGCCTGAGGCGAGCGGCTCCGGAGCCCGGGAACCAGACCACCGTTTGAAAGGGTGGCTCGGTATCCCCGGGAAGGTAGAGGTATCCGTGGATCCGTCCCCATCCCACACCGTTGAAGGAGACCCGCTCGATGGTGCCGAACTCATATTCGATGATCTCCTCAACCACGGCTTCGAGCGGAGTGGGATCGTAGTCGAACTGATCGGCGAATACCTGGAAGACTTCGTCGGACACCGGTTGCTCCTCTTCGTAATCCCGCGTGAGGAGCGGCATGTCCGTCTCGGCCTCCCCTTCAAAATCGCCATCCTGGTAGTCCGCGAGGCGAAAACCGTTGGAGGGCAGCCGATCGAAGGGTGACTGAACGTTCGGACCGCTGAAGAAGTAGGGCGGGTCACTCCATGCGCCCCCCACCGCGTGTCGCTGATCTCCCGCGCTGTTCAACACCCACTCGCGCACGTTGCCGGCCATGTCGAAGGCGCCCGAGGGGCTCATGCCCGTGAACGTTCCCGGGGCTGCCGGACCCTCCCCGTCTAGATTGCTCAGCGGAATGATGGAACCTCCCTGCCCGGTGCCGGCCGCCCTCACCCAGTGCCGGAGGGTGGGGAGGCGCCTGCCCCTGAACTCGGCGTAGGCGGCGGCCTCGTACCAGCTCACACCCGCGACGGGCAGCGATTCCTCGCCGGGTTTCGGCCGACCGAGCTCCCAGGTGCCGGGACCTGGCCTTCCGGTCAGGTCCTCGAAGCGCGTCATGGCCTCCGCCCAGGTCAGTCGTTGGCCCTCGTCCTTGAACTCTTGCGTCCAGAATTCCTCTCGCTCGTAGCCACCGGCTTCAACAAACTCCGCATAGGCGGCGTTCGTGACTTCATATCGATCGATGAAGTAGTCGCTGTATTCCAGGGTGCTCAAGGGGCCCATGCCGGTGATGAAGCTTCCAGCACTGCCCCCCGGAATCCGGACCATGCCCTCGGGAACGGATCCCTCCGGCTGGAGGGTCAGATTGAGGGAGGTGCCGGCGGAAAGGGCCCGCTCGACGGGTTCGAACCCGTCCTGAACGATGCGCCAACGCTTCCAACCCAGGGGTACCCGGACACCGGAGAGAGGGGTGATGCCCAGGAAGGTCCACGGACCATCCCCATCGGTGTATTCCTTGAAGAATACCTCTGCTCCGGAGGGAACGGTTTCGATGGATGGAAGACTGGAAACCTCAGCGAGGCGGGCCTCCACCTCTGGCAGGTCCGCGTTTATGCGCAACGCTCGCTCCCCCACCGCCAGAGCTGCTGCGAAGTCCCCTGCTTCGGCCAGGTGCTCCATCTCCACCACGGCTTCGGCATGAGCCCAGTGGCCGTCCAGGGAGCGCTTGACGGTCCAGCCCACGACCACGAGGAGCACCAGGACCGCCGCAACGGATACCAGCGTTCGGGCGAGGGGCTTCCCACCGGCTGGATCGCCCCCCTCCTCCACGGGTTGGAGGTCCCGCGGCGGGCGCCGCATCCAGGCGAGTCCGACGGTCACTGGGAAGCCGACGGCC
>CBDUAX010000302.1:0-6161 GCA_965365235.1 uncultured bacterium | reverse complement strand
GAAATACGTCGTCACGGGATCTGCGGGTCGGACCGAGTATGTGGCGGGGGGACATGACGCGGAGTGGACCTTCCGGGAGCACGGGTTCGTCTCGCTCCTCTACTTCGACGACGGATCAGTTTGGACCGAAGCGTGGGGGGTGGGACAAGACGGCTCGGGTCGCTTGTTGGCGGAATCCCAGTTGCGGGAGCCCGGTCGCCTTTCCGAAGGGCCCGGAACCCCATCTGAGGGTGTTGAGCACCCTGACTATTCTGACAGCACCATTGTGGTCGCCCCGGAGCCAGCCTACGGCGCAGGGTGGCTTCGGGAGTTCGCACTAGGCTCGAACCACCGGGACGTGTGGACGACCCCCGTGGAGGTGCCCTACATGGACCTGGGAAGCGAGGCGGGCGGCTTGATCCCGGTGAAGCGTGGGGGTGGGATGCAGACCGTTTCCATTCGTCTCCGGAACCCCGATGGCCGACAGTTCGTTCTTCGCTCTGTAAACAAGGACGCCCAACGATCGATGCCTGAGGAGTGGCAGAACACCCTGGCCGCACCCATCTCCCAGGACCTCCTCTCCAAGGGCCATCCACACGCCGCTTTTGTGGTCCCGCCCCTCGCCGAGGCCGCCGGGGTGTTCCACACCAATCCCCGCCTCGTCTGGGTTCCATCCGACCCGAGGTTGGGCGCCTACCGTGAGCTCGTTGGCAATACTCTGATGCTCTACGAGGAACGTCCGTCCGGGGACATGTCCCACGCTCCCTCTTTCGGCCGCTCAACGGATGTGGTGGGAGCGCCCGAAATGTACCGGCGGGTGACCCGGGACAATGATCACCGGGTCGATGCCCGGGCCTATGCCCGAGCCCGGCTCTTCGACATGTGGTTGAGCGACTGGGACCGTCATAAGGACCAATGGCGCTGGGCGGCTTTCGATGATCCTGACGGCCGGGGTACGGTCTATCGACCGGTGCCGCGGGATCGGGACCAGGCGTTCCTGCGCATGGACTTCTTCCTGAGCAGCCTGGTGAAGCCGTTCATCAAATTCCAGGATTACCGGGAGAGCTACGGCAGCATTAAAGGCCTGACCCAGAACGCCACGGAGCAGGACCACCGCTTCCTCGCCCCTCTGGCCCGGGACGACTGGCTCGGTATCGCCGACAGCATCAGGGGCGCCCTCACCGACGAGGTCATCGAGTCCGCTTTTCGGCGCTGGCCGGAGCCTGTCTTCCGACTCCATGGCGAGGAGATGATCGCCATCGCCAAGGTGCGGCGGGATCTGCTCCCCCGTGTGGCCGAGGAGTTCTTTCGGCTTCATGCCCGGTCGGTGGACGTGGTGGGTTCCGACAAGCACGAGCGATTCGAAGTCCGCCGTCTGGACGACGAGTACACCGAGATCGTGGTGTACAAGACCTCGAAGGAGGGGGCCATCGATCAGGAGCTCTTCCGCCGGGTCCTTCTGCGTGGAGAGACTGACGAGATCGTCCTATACGGTCTGAGTGGAGATGACCGCTTTATCGTATCGGGGGTGGTGGAAAGAGGGATCAAGGTCCATGCGGTGGGCGGGACCGGGGACGACACCTTCGAGGATCGCTCCCGGGTTTCCGAGGGGGGAGGGATGACCCACTTCCTAGACTCTCGGGAGAGTGAGTGGTCAGGAGGCCAGACCACCGAGATCGAGGTCGGGCAGAAACCGGAAGATTCGGATTACACGGGCTTTTACCAGTATCCACGCACCTACCCTGCCGGCGCCGCCTGGTACACCAAGGACGACGGTGTCGTTTTGGCCGGGGGCGCCCTGAAGACCGGGCACAGCTTCGGGAAAGAGCCCTTCGCTGGAACGCACCGGGTGTGGGGGTCCTTCGCCACCCTTACCGGGGCCTGGCGGGTCAGGTATCTGGGGACCGCCAGAGAAGCCATTGGCGACTGGGACGTTGGCTTTCGCGCCGACTTCGCCAATCCGGACAACATTCGCAACTTCTACGGTCTCGGGAACGAGACGCCTCAGGAGTCTGCGCTGGACAGTGTACGTGTCCGGCTGGGCCAATACGGGGTGGGGGTGGTTCTCACGCAACGGACCGAGGCGGGGCTCACCCTGGAGATCGAGCCCCGGATCATGCGGACCAACGTGAGAGATGATCAGTCGCTGTCGGACTCCCTCCAGGCTCCTGGCCTCTCGATCCTGACCCTGGATCCTCAATTCCATGCCGGTCTCGATGTCTCTCTCGGCATGGAGTACCTGGACGATCCCCTTAATCCCAGGCAGGGCTACCGTTGGACATCAGGTGCGGAGCTGGCGGCAGGCCTGGGCTCCACCCCGGACGACTTCACCATCCTGAAGTCGGACCTGGCCCTCTACACGTCGCTTCGGACCCGGCGCCAGGCAACCCTGGGTGTGCGGGTCGGTGGAGCTCACACCTTCGGACGGTTCCCCTTCTTTCTTTCCAATTCCCTGGGTGGGTCGACCAACCTCCGGGGGTACCGAGGCACGCGCTTCTCTGGCCGCTCGAGCTTCTATTCGAACACTGAGGGGCGGTTGGAGTTGTTCGATATCGGTGGCTCTCTCTTGCCCGGCACCCTGGGCGCGCTGGGATTCTTCGACGTTGGGCGAGTCTGGACCGACGGAGAGTCTTCTGGGCTGTGGCACCGTGGGTACGGGGGCGGACTCTGGTACGACATCGCGGGAGAGATCGTAATCCGGTTGACCCACGGTTGGTCGACGGAGGATTCCGCGCTCCTTTTTGGCGCCGGCTTCTTCTTCTGAGACCTGGCGCTAGCCGGACTGGCCCCCGGGCGTTCCTGGGCCGACGCTGCCACCCTCACCCGATTCCCCCAGGGACACCAGCTGGACGGCGGTAGCCTTGCCCCGCAGATCATGCTCGCCGATGGGGTACGCTTCGACCCGGCCAGGTAGGACGGCCCGGGCGAGCACCTCCTCCGAAGCCAGAAAGTCCGAGCCGAGAGGGCGACATAACCCCTGGATCCTGGACGCTGTATTCACCGCGTCTCCGCTGAACACGATCTCCCTCTTGAGATCGCCAAGCTGAGACACAACCACGGTCCCTCCATGCAGCCCGGCCCGGAACCGAGGCACGACTCCGTACCGCTTCTCGTATTCACTGGCCCTCCTCCTCACCCGCTCCCGTAGCATGAAAAAACACCTGACGGGATCGGACCCACCGCGCTCCTCCAGGTGGGGCCATGTGATCATCACCTCATCCCCCACGTACTGGACGATCTGACCCCGGGTGTCGAGAACGGGCTCTGCCACGTCATGGAAAAAGTCGTTTTTCAGCTCCGCGAATCTCGCGGGACCGAGGCTCTCAGCGAGGGCCGTGGAATCGGCGAGGTCGATGAACAAGAATGCCCGCTCTTCCTCTACGGGCCGAATGTACCGTCCCAGGAGGATCTGGATTGCCGTGCCTGGCCCAAGGAGTCGGGATACCTGGATCGATGCGTTGATGAGGAAGCTGGCAACGACGAGGATGACCACGAGTTGGGCGAGCTCCGGGCTCCTGATGAATGTCTGGAAGCCGTCACTGCTGATGAGCTCCCGAAAGGGAACGTTCAGGTCCCTGCGGGCGACGAACCTGGCCGTGACCAGAATCGAGAGTGCTGCAACTCCTGCGTAGGTGACGGTGCGGACCAGGAGCATCGTCGCCGTTCCGTGGCGGGCGGCGTGTCGGGGGAGGACCTTCAGCTCGAGCACCGAGGCCAGGAGGCCGGCGGACACGCCGGCGACCAGAGCCCTTGCCAAGCGCCAGGTAATGGCATCGGAGGGAACAAGACCGGTCGGATTGAGCGTCGCGATCTGAACCCGGCCGGAACGGATGAGCTCGACGCCCACGAACGCCGCCACCGTCCATGCGGCAACTAGCGTCCCCGTGAAAACCAGGATCCGGCGTGTTCGGATCTGCACATTAGCTCCTTTCGGGAGCGGGTTTACGGAACCGGCCCTGAAGGTGGACCGTAACAGAGGGTAGGATGGATGACAACACCAAAAAAACCACCACCGATCCCCCCCTTCAACTGACCAACCAGGGATCGGGACGGGAAAAAAGGGGGCGGCCCTGCGATATGCAGGGCCGCCCCCTTCCTCGTCTCTGACCTCTTAGGTCCGGGCGGCTAATACCGTGCGGCCAACCCCACACCGAAGGTCCAGTAGCTGCCGGTGACCCCTCCTGCCTCGACGGCGTAGTTGTACTTGACGTTGAGGAATCCTTCAGCCAAACCCTGGGTCGGGAAGACCACTCCGAACTCAGGCGCGAAGCCGAAGTGCCAGTTTTCGGCCTCCAGAGCGGTCGTGCCGATCTCCAACCGGTGCTCCATGAGATAGGCTCCGACCCCACCGCCCACATAGGGCCGTGGCCCGCGGCGTTCACCGAAATAGTAGTGCCCGGTCAGAAGCATCGGGAAGGCGTTCACATACCGAAGCTGCGCGCCGGATGCGTCCGCCCCGGCGAGGGAGACTGTGCCGTCGATCTGCTTCTCGTTGAATACGTTCCAGCCGAAGAACATCCCGACAGACGCGTTCTGGTTGACCATCGTACGTCCCTCGACGCCGATGTTCCGGAAGCTGAACTGGTCGATGAAGTCCTTGGTGTCTCCGGCCGACAGGGCTCCCTGGTAGGTGAGCCCCCAGAACCAATTGCTGTACCGATATTGCGCCTCTGCACTGTTGGTGGTGACCAGCAGTCCGAGAAGCGCGAGCGGAACAATCCGCAAGATCTTTCTCATGATTCGCTCCTCTCGGCCTATCGGCCCAGGTAGGGGGATTGGGTGAACATCTTGTTGATCCCCCGAATGATTCGGGCCTCGGCCCCACTGCCGCCCAGAAGGCCCCGCCCGGCTCCAGACCACACGACGGGGATCGTCCGGTCTTCAGTGTCGGGATCGTTCGGATCGATGAGGGTCAGAAGGATCGTTCCCTGTTCGAAGGTGGTGCTTCCCACGTAGGTCGGTGGGTAGTAATAACCCCATCCCGGCCCGTAGGTCGGCGGGTAGTACCCCCACCCCGGGTACCAGCCCCAGTATCCCCACCAGTCCTGATAAACCCAGTACTCGGTTTTCTCTACGCCGACGGCGGCAACCTGAAGGATCAGATCCGCGCCGTTCGTCTCGGGAGACATTTCCCGGGTGTAGCCCAGGGTGGCCATGTTGGAGGCGGCCAGATCCAGGATCAGCTCATCGTAGGTCCGTGGGAGGTTGATGAGATCATCGCCGATGGTCCCGCTTACGTGGACCACGCTGTCGGGCATGGCGTAGCTCTGGAAGGTCCCGAAATCCACGGACCGATTGTGGACGGTCAGCACGACATCGGCATCCTGGATGTTCGTCAGCTCGCCTGGGTAGCAGCCCCATGTCGAGGCACTGAATCCAAGGGCCACGATCAGGAGCCACGCCCGAGTCCACCGGCGTGTCCCATATGAACAGCTGTTCTCCATCTCTTCTCCTCTGGTTGGGTACTTCGTTCTTTTTGTTTGTTGGGCCAAGGGCGGGGGATCCGTGGGACCCTCCAAGCCTAGGACAGACATCCTAACCCCCCGACCACCGGGAGGGTTCCACCAAAGCTGGGATTCCTACGGCGGAGCGCTGGAGCTGTTTCAGGCCTGTTCCCTTCCTCCCATCTTGCTCTGATGGAATGGCCGGTCCTACAATCCCGGGACCGCCCGGCTCCGATGGTCCAGGACCGGTGACCTCCTTGAACCAAGAACCCGATAACGAAAGCCCCATGCGCCTGACCCCTGGTTCGTCCCTCCGACTGCTCCTGGTCTCCCTCCTCCTCCCGTGTGTGCTGGAGGGCCAGGTGACCTCGGACCGGATTGATTCCACCTGTACCCCTACTGGGATCCGCACCGATGTCCGGCCCGACGAGGATGGCCGGGCCACGGAAGTGAGCGTGGCGATCTTTTTGGTGGACCTCACCACTGTGGATGATGTGGCCAGGTCTATGACCGGGGACTTCCTGGTCACGCAGGATTGGACCGATCCGAGACTGGCGGGATTGGAAGGATGTCGGGTCCCCCTCTCGACCGTTTGGCACCCTCAGCTGGACTTCTTGAATTCCGGGAATCCCACC
The DNA here is from genome assembly GCA_965365235.1 of uncultured bacterium. Lineage (GTDB taxonomy): Bacteria > Gemmatimonadota > Gemmatimonadetes > Longimicrobiales > Gaopeijiaceae > CBDUAX01. The sequence goes on along the minus strand of CBDUAX010000302.1, from coordinate 103 downwards.
CCCAAGGATAGTGGCAGGGACGACCAGGTAGAGATCGGGCCGGGGGGCACGGTCCGGCACCAGCAGCGGTACTATGGCTCTCTGGCCACCTACCATTCGCTGA
>CBDUAX010000301.1:0-6171 GCA_965365235.1 uncultured bacterium | reverse complement strand
GTTATGGTATATTGGAATAGAGAAGAAGTTGCCAGATCCGGTACAGAATTCGGGTATATCCATGCATAAGCTTTAGAATCAGGAAATATGTATTGAACTTTATTTGCCTGAGGGGAGGAGGGTTTCGCACACCCGTCCTGATCCTCACCGCTAGAGCCCAGGAGTCTGATCTTGTTTTGGGCTTCGATCTGGGTGCTGACGACTACGTCACCAAACCGTTTTCCACCGTGGAGTTGATCGCCAGGGTCAGGGCCCTCCTCCGGCGCAGTCGCTTGGAAGACCACTCTCCCACTGAGGTCCAGGGCGTCGAGGCTTTTGGCGAGGTTCAGGTGAACCCGGATACCCGAGCTGTCCATCGGGGGGGGGAGGCCGTGGAACTCACCCCGAAGGAGTTCGACCTCCTCCTCGCTCTCCTCCGGAGAAATGGGGCCGTGGCCAGCCGAAGCGAACTTCTGAAGGAGGTCTGGCGCTACGGGAACGCCGAGATCATGACAAGGACCGTGGACGTTCACATCGCTGAGCTCCGCAGGAAATTGGAGGACGATCCCACCGACCCGAAGCACATTCTCACAGTCCGGAAGGCGGGGTACCGCCTCAGCCCCTGAACACGCCTTACCTGGGCCTTACAATCTTCATCCGCCTTTCTTACGACCCCGCCACAGAACCATCACTCGCCCCTGGGCCGCCCCCGGTAGCTTGGATCAGGAGGAAGGCTCCCCGCTCTTCCGGATCCGGAGACTACCGAGATGAGACGAAGAATCGGACCCGTCCTGGCCCTCGCCATATGCACGGCAGTCAGCCCGACCCAGACCCTCGGGCAGGAGAGGGACCTCGGCGGGACTGGCCGGGAGGGCCCCCTCCGGGTCTTTCTCGACTGCTGGCGGTGCGACATGGATCACTTCCGGCGTGAGGTGGCATTCATCAGCTACGTCAGGGACCGAATGGACGCCCAGCTCCACGTCCTGGTGACCTCACAGGAGACGGGAGCCGGGGGGTCGGAATACACCTTCAACTTCATTGGCCTTCGAGAGTTCCTGGAGCGGGACGACACCTTGTATTTCGCCTCCCGTCCAGACGATACCGACGATGAGACCCGAGACGACCTGATCCGAACCTTCAAACTCGGACTGGTTCCCTTTATCGCTTCCACAGAGATCGGCCGACGGCTGGATGTGACCTATCGGGGGCCCCGAGGCGAGGAGGCCGTCCTGCAGGTGGACGACCCCTGGGACCTGTGGGTCTTCAATCTTCGAGCTGGAGGCGAACTCGAAGGGGAAAGCAGCGAGACATCAGGCTCTTTCGATGGCTCCTTCTCTGCTAGTCGAACCACCGAAGAGCTGAAGATGGACTTCCGGGCTTCGGGGGACTGGTCCAGCCGGACCATCGACTTCGGGGAAGGAGAAGAGTCTACGTATACCTCCCGGGAATACGAACTCGAGGGCCTCTCCGTCTGGAGCCTATCACCCCATTGGTCCGCAGGGGTCTCGGCCTCCGCCTCGGGCTCGACCCGCCAGAACCAAGACCTGGCAATGCGCGGGGGTCCTGCCGTCGAGTACAACTATTTCCCCTATGCTGAGTCCACTCGCCGCCAGATCACCTTTCTCTACAAGGTGGAGTTGGCCTCGTTCGACTACGAGGAGATCACCCTTTTTGAGAAGACCTCCGAAACCCGGCCCACCCACAGCCTGGAGATCGGCGCGGCGTTCAACCAACCCTGGGGGGAGTTGGACGTCTCCCTGGAGGGGTCCAACTATCTCGACGACTTCGAGCAGCATCGGCTGGAATCGTTCGCCCGGTTCGAGATCCGGCTCTTCAGGGGGTTGAGCCTGGACATCATGGGAAGCGCTGCACGGGTGAAGGACCAGATCTACGAACCCCTGGAGGACATTCCGGTCGAAGACATCCTCCTTCGAAGGAGAGAGTTGGGAACGGACTACGAATACTCCATCGAGGTGGGATTCAACTTCACCTTCGGTTCTGTCTTCAACAATGTGGTGAACCCGAGGATGTCATCCGGTGGACGGCGAAGGGGGGGAAGGCACTAGGGATGGCCTTGTCCCCAGGGAGGGTGCAGCCAAAAGCGGGGAACTGAGAGGGCCCATGGTCACTTCTGAGGATGTCGGAAAGAGAACCGGGGAGGATGGGCTTCCACGGAAACTGACCCTGTTCTCTGCCACCAACCTGGTCATCGCCGACATGATCGGAGTCGGGATCTTCACCACTTCCGGCCTTCTGATGATGGAGTTGGGCAACCCTCTGGTGATGATCTCTCTCTGGGGTGTGGGAGGTATCCTGGCCCTCTGCGGCGCCCTTTGTTACGGAGAACTCGGGGCGGCCATGCCCAGGGCAGGCGGGGAATACGCATACCTGGGAGAGCTCTTCCACCCCTCCATCGGCTTCCTGGCCGGATGGGTCTCCTTCCTGGTGGGTTTCTCAGCCCCCCTGGCGGCCGCCTCACTGGGCTGCAGCGAGTATCTCGCCTCAGCAGTCCCGAAGATGGCCGAGATCGGAGATCCGGCACTCGCCAAAAAGGCGGTGGCAATCTCCCTCATCGTTGGCCTCTCTGGCGTGCACCTTCGCCGTATTCAAACGGGAGTCGGCATACAGAACCTACTTACCGTGGGGAAGGTGGCTCTGATCCTGGCTCTGATCCTGGCGGGTGCCGCACTGGGCCAGGGAGAGCTGGGGCATCTGACCATGGAGGAAGGGACAGGCACACCGGGACCGAGCCTGAAAACCATGGCCCTGGGTCTCATGTGGATCACCTTTGCCTACACCGGCTGGAATGCCTCGGCCTACGTTGGGTCGGAGGTCCGGGATCCCACCCGAAACCTGCCCCGGTCACTCCTCTTTGGAACCGGAGTGGTGGTGTTCCTCTACCTGGGCCTCAACGTCCTCTTCGTATACGCCGTCCCTCCCCAGGACATGAGAGGAGTCATCGCCATTGGAGGCCTGGCGGCAGAGCGGTTGTTCGGCGGACCGGCCCGCACGGTCTTCTCCGGCCTGATCGCGTTCGCCCTCCTTTCTGCAATCAGCGCGCTCATCATCCTCGGCCCCAGGGTTTACTATGCCATGGCCAGGGACGGGTACTTTTTCAGCGCCATCGGGCGAGTCCATCCCAAGACGCGGGTGCCGGCCAACTCAATTCTCCTCCAGTGCGTCTTCGCTGTCGTCCTGGTGCTCTCCGGCACCTTCGATCAGATCCTCACCTACATGGGATTCTGCCTGGGAATTTTCCCAATCCTGGCGGTCCTGGGCCTTTTCAAGCTCCGGCGGGTGCCCGGGATCCCATATCGGATGCCGGGGTTCCCTGCAATTCCCATCCTATTTGCCTGCGTGAGCCTATCGATATTGGTGTTGGCCTATATGGAACGGCCAGTGGAATCCACCGTTGCTCTCCTGACGGTGGGCGCCGGAGTTCCGTTCTTTTTCTTCTTCCGCCGGGTAAGAAAAGCGGACCCGGAAGCAGCAGAATCGACAAGAGACCAGGAGCGCGACGCCCAGGTTTCGTCGCTCCGCTGATGGATTTGGAGGCTTCTCATGAAACCCACAGTGGTTACCTGCTTCTTTCTCCTGGGCCTCGGCCCGGTCACCCCATCGCCTGCTTGTTTCGGGCAAGAAGTCGACTCTCCGCCGAAAGACCTCCAGGGGGAGCCGGCGGACCAGGAGCTGGATGAACGAGTCCGGAGCTTCCTGGATTCCCACCGCCGGCGCTGGAGAGACATGAACGTGCCTACTCCCGACGGGCAGCGCCTTTACGACCTTATCCTTGAACACGGATATACCAAGGCGCTGGAGATCGGGACTTCCACCGGCCACTCGGCCATCTGGATGGCCTGGGCCCTCAGCAAAACCGGTGGAAAGCTCATTACCGTGGAGATCGATGAACGGCGCTACAACCAGGCCCTGGAGTACTTCCGGGAAACGGGTTTGAGCGAGTATATCGAGGCCCGCCTGGCGGACGCCCATGAGCTGGTTCCCCGCCTGGAGGGGCCCTTCGATTTTGTCTTCATCGATGCGGACAAGGATTGGTACACCCGCTATTTCCGGGCCGTCCTCCCCAAGCTGACCGTGGGAGGATGCCTGACAGCCCACAACGTATCAGGCCGGCGCCGGGGATGGGTGGGGGAGTTTCTGGAGGCTCTCGAGAGCACCCCGAACCTGGAAACGGAAATTGTGGGTTCGGGGCGCTCGGGATTGTCCGTGAGTTTCAAGCGATCCGGTTCAGATGGTTGAGGGGAGCCAGACAATGAGAACCAGCCGTTCCATCCAGAGGAAGTCCCTCGAGAGGGGCATCGGCCTGGCGCTGATCCTCCTCCTGACCATCTCCCTTCCCTGCGAGTCCCAGAATCGTCGATCGAGGAGAGGCTCATCCTCGGAAAACGACCCCACTCTGCCGGCACAACGGACTCCGCTACCCGCCACAGAGGTCGACCTTCGAGCGATCCCCTATCGGATCGTCTACGAATCGCTCCAAGACACGGATGGGGGGTCCAACTGGGAGGTCTACATCGTCGACGCGGATGGCTCCAACCGGGTGAACCTGACCAACACGCCTGAGACCGACGAACACTACCCCCATGCCTCCCCAGACGGCACCAAGGTTCTCTTCGTCGCAATAGAGGGGGTCGGGAGGCGAGACCGAACCCGATCCGTCTACTACATGAATGTGGATGGTACGGGAAGAACCAAGGTCGCCGAGAATGCTTACCAGCCGACCTGGAGCGGTGACGGAGCGTCCATCGCTTTCCTCAAAGGCGAGTATGCCCGGTTCAGCAGCAGCATGACCTCCAACCGGGGTCTCGCAGTTTTCGACCTTTCCAGCGGGACTACGCGGGACCATCCGGAGGACGGGCTGAGGATGCTGTACAACCTGACCTGGTCTCCCGATGGAGCCTGGTTCATCGCCACTTCCAGAGCGGGGCGGCGAGGAAACGTCCTCTTCAGCGCCACCGGAGCCGGCATCAACTCCCTTTCCATCAGCGGTTGCAGGCCCGACATCAGCCCCGACGGAGACCGGATCGCCTGGGGCAGAACCGACCACGAACTGCGGATCGGGACCTTCCGACCATCGGCAGACCGGGAGAACGTGGTGGATCAGGTACCGGTGGTAGCGGTGAACCGGAACGACAAGGTCTATCACGTGGACTGGTCACCAGACGGGAGATACCTGGCTTTCAGTTACGGACCATCGAGAGGTGGTCAGGCCGTTGGTCAGAGAGCGACAGGGTGGAATATCAGCGTCCTCGAGATCAGCACCGGAAAGTGGGTCCAGATCACCACTGACGGGGACCACAACAAAGAACCGGACTGGGTGGCCACCCGATAACGGGGCAGGCCGAGATTCGGTAGCGGATTCGCCTGGGAAGATGGAGTCCTCCATGCCGGAGCAAACTGTGAAGCTGCTTAGGTCCCCGAGCCCAAGGGGGGTGTCTCTCTTCTTGGCTTGTCTCACCGGTGGGCTCCTCTTTGCTTGCGCCGAGTCCGAACCCGCTTCGGATATCGAAGAGGGATCCGCGTCCGCACCTATCATCACCCAATCGGGCGTGGAGATGGTCCAAATCCCCGGCGGTTGGTTCGAAATGGGGGCCGAAAGGGGAAGGGAGGACGAGGCCCCGGTCCACCGAGTCTGGGTGGATGGGTTTCTCATGGACAGGTACGAAGTCACCCAGGACCAGTACCGACGCCTCCAGATCTCAGATGCCTCCCGATTCAAAGGTGAACGCCTGCCGGTTGAGCAGCGAACCTGGATCGATGCAATCCGATTCTGCAACGAGAGGTCCTACGAGGAAGGGCTGGATCCGTGTTACGACGAAGAAACCCTGGAGTGTGATTTTGAGGCGAACGGTTACCGTCTCCCTACCGAAGCCGAATGGGAATACGCAGCCCGAGCCGGAACCACGACCCGGTATTTCTTCGGAGCAGATCCCAGAAGCCTTGGGCAGTATGCCTGGATGGAGGACAACGCTGCCGGACGAACTCAAGAGGTAGGCACCAAGCGTACAAATCCCTGGGGCCTGTTCGACATGTACGGAAACGTCGCCGAGTGGGTCCATGACTACTACGGAGAGGGCTACTACCGGTCGAGTCCGGAACGAAACCCCAGGGGGCCTGGCCAGGGAGAGTTCAGGGTTGTCCCGCAGATGTTGATATTGCAGCAGCAATCTGTCG
>CBDUAX010000300.1:0-6172 GCA_965365235.1 uncultured bacterium | reverse complement strand
CGTGGCTCCGATCTCCATAATGAACCGATGCATGGCATCCGCCACAGCCGCCGGTCGGATGGCAGAGGTTGCTGCGTAATCCAGGTAATGGGCCCCCATCAACCCCCCTTCCCTCCCCTGGAGGCGGAGCCCTCTTGGAGCCATGAGGGGAGATCGGCACGGGCCTTCTCCTTCCCCTCGAGTGGGTTGTGGTACATGCGGGTCGTGGGATAGGCGAAGTCGATATCAGGCTCCCGCTCGAAGGCGTCCAGGATCGCCTCCCAGACTTCTTCCGCCTCCCCCCTCCGTTGCCTGGCATGGCAGATGAATCGGAGAGTGAGAAGTACCCCGGAATCCGCGACGGACGTATAGACCTTCGGCGTCAGCTTACTGAAATGAATCAAGAATTTTTTCGACGCCGTCTTCACGGACCGCTGGGCCTCCGTCACCACCGTCCCGACCTTGGCTTCCAGGATTCCTCCAAGGATCTCCTTCGCTTTCCTCCAGTTGCTTTCGAATGTCAACAGCACCGGAATCTCGTTCCAGATGAACTCGAATTGGGAGGTATAGCTGGCCAACGGTTCTGTGAGGAGCCGGGCGTTGGGCACGTGGATGATTCGTCCGGTACTCTGGTCCGCATCGACCCAGTTCCCAATCTCCAGGAGGGTGAACTGGAAGATTCTGATGTCTATTACGTCACCAGTCTCCGCCCCTATCTGGATTCGATCCCCAAGCTGAAAGGGGCGGCGCCACATGATAAAGACCCACCCCGCAAGGCTTGCTACCAGGTCTTTGAGGGCGATGGCGACCCCGGCCGACAGCAGGCCCAGGAATGTGCCCAGGGATTGGATCGCCTCCAGCCAGATCATCGCCACCATGAGGACGGCAAGCACGAAGGCGACCTGCGAAGAGCCCTTCGACCACTGATAGGTCCACCGGGAATCGTCCACCTTCCGGTCTACCACCCGCATTACGATCCGACGGAGGAGATAGATGGTGAAGAGGGCCACCAACGAGGTGAGGATCTTCCCCTGGCTTTCGAAGCTCAGCCCCGTGAGCCCTCGGACCCACTCCATGACGGCCGTCAGATTCCATCCGACAGGATCGGGCACGCCCTGGGAACCGGCACCCGGTTCAGTGCCGGGCTGGGATTGGGAGAGAAAAGAAGCCATGTCACCTCTGCCCCTTCGGGGTCCGGAGGGTGGAATCTCGGTCATGGGGTCGGACTTCCTACCCCCGAGCTCTTTCGGGCGGTCCACCCCTCGACCGTCGGGTAGTGATCAACATCACCGCTGAAAGGATGATGGCCGCGGCCAGAACGGTCCGGCCCGCCAGCGGTTCTCCCGCGAATCCCCAGCCCAGGAGCAGCGCCACCACAGGATTCACATACGCATAGGTGGAGGCCACGGCCGGGGTGGTCTTTCTCAGGAGCCATGTGTACGAGGAAAAGCCCAGAAGGGATCCGAAGACAACGAGGTAGAAGAAGGCCAGGACCGATGGCAAGGACACAGAGTCCAGCGCCACCAGGGATGCCTCCCCCCGCAGCAGGCCCGCACTCGTCAGCAGGACCCCTCCAGTGAGCATCTGCATCCCGTTCCCCAACGCCGCGGACCGAGGCCGGGCTCCGTACCGGGACACCAGCGACCCGGCCGCCCACGCTCCGGCCCCACCCAGGACCAAAAGCCCGCCCACGAGATCCTGAACACCGGCTCTTCCGATCTCGGCGCCGGAGACAAGGAGGGCTACGCCACAAAACCCCCAGAGGATCCCGAAGAGGACTCCGGCCGCGGGAGCCCCACCCCGACCCCAGCCCCAATCTTGAAGCACGATCCATAGGGGTACCGTAGCAACCAGGAGTGAGACGAGCCCCGACGGAACGAACTGCTCTGCCCAGACCACGGCGCCATTCCCACAGGCCAACATGAATCCACCTGAGACCATGGCGGTCCGCCAGAACCGCCAACCCGGCCTCTCCGCTCCCCGAGCCCGGGCCCACCCATAGAGAATGGCTCCGGCAAGGAGGAACCTGAACCCGGCCATCAGGAAGGGAGGGAGGGTCTCGATAGCGATCCGAATGGCGAGGTAGGTGGACCCCCAGATGAAATAGAGGCCTCCAAGAGACACGGCTATTGCCAGGCGGCGGCGTTTTTCGCCGGTCTGAACTCCCCTTGAAACCGGATCCACTCCCTTTGCCCTCCGCAAGCAAAACCCGTCCCGAATGCGGTGGGGCCTCCCCCACCACCCCAGGCTGGGATCAATCTCGTATGTGCCCGAGACCGGCGCCACGGAGCGAACGGAGAGAGGCTTCGCCCAGAGGCCGGTGAGGATCGCGCCCCATAACTTCCACACCCCTCCAGGGTTGGGGAGATGGATCCGGGTGGGTCCCCAGGGTTTCTCAGACCGGGGTTTTCCTATCCAGGGCTCGGTATTGGATTGCCTCACTCACATGGACCGAGGAGATCTCCTCTTCCCCATCGAGGTCCGCGATGGTGCGGGCCACCTTCAGGGTTCGATGGTAGGCCCTGGCAGAAAGGCCCAGACCATCCACGGCCCTCTGAAGGAGCCGAGCCACTTCGGCCTTCGGGCGGCAGAACCGTCGCAGGGCACCCGGACCCATCTGTCCGTTGTTGTAGACGGAAGACAACCCTCGGAAACGATGACCCTGGCGCCGCCGGGCCTCCACGACCCGCTCCCGGATTACCGGACTCTCCAGAGTCTCCTCCGAGGCACAGAGATCCTTGTGGGGAACCGGGGAGAGAGGCACGTGGATATCGATTCGGTCCAGGAGGGGCCCGGACACTCTGGCCCTGTAGCGATTGACATGGCCCGGCTCGCAGGTACAGCGGTCGGTTCCATCGCCAAAAAAGCCGCACGGACAAGGATTCATGGCGGCCACCAGGACGAATCTGGAGGGAAACCGTAGGCTCACCTGTGCCCGGGCCAGCACGACCTCACCGTCCTCCAGCGGTTGCCGAAGGGCTTCCAGAACGTTCCGGCGGAACTCCGGGAGTTCGTCCAGAAATAACACGCCGTTGTGCGCCAGGCTGGCTTCGCCCGGTCGCGGGATCCTGCCCCCTCCAACCAACCCCCCATCACTTACCGTGTGATGCGGGGCTCGAAAGGGCCGGACACTCATCAAGGGTTCTCCCCCCCGGAGAAGCCCGGCCACCGAATGGACTCGGGTCACCTCCACGGCCTCTTCCAACGTCATAGGAGGCAGGATTCCCGGGAGGCGTCTTGCCAGCATCGTTTTCCCGGACCCGGGAGGGCCCAGGAGGAGGAGGTTGTGTCCCCCAGCAGCCACGACTTCCAGCGCCCGTTTTACATGGCCCTGCCCCCGGACCTGGCTGAGATCCTGGGTGGGCGGGGACCCTTCATCCAGGAGGCTCCCCAGCTCCAGGCCTTGAGGCGAGAGGGGTTCATCCCCTCTCAGATGCTGAACTACGGAGCCGAGGGTCGGGGCCCCGAGAACCAGCAAAGGCGCGGCAACGGACGCCTCCAGCGCGTTCTCTCGAGGCACCACCAATGCCTTCAATCCAGCGTCTCGACACGCCTCCGCGATGGACAGCGCCCCCCTCACCGGGCGAAGCCGGCCATCGAGGCCCAACTCGCCTACAAAGGCGACCCCCCCCAGGATCGGAACGGGAATCTCTCCAGACCCTGCCAAGAGGCCTACCGCCAGCGGAAGGTCGAATGCACTTCCCTCCTTCCGGATATCGGCCGGCGCCAGATTCACGGTGATCTTCCGTGGCGGGATGGCATACCCGGAGTTCTGAATCGCTGCCCAGACTCGTTCCTTCCCCTCCCGGACCGCACCTTCGGCCAAGCCGACCACCGAGAAACTGGGGACCCCAGGCCCGAGATTCACCTCGACCCTGATCCGGTAGCTCTCAACTCCCTGTAAGGCCGCTGAACTCACCTGGGCAAGCATCGCCAAACACACCGCTCCGGTTTTGGGGTTTCCCTTCTGGATCCGTCACCCTCATCTTGTCCCCTTCCTCCGGGCGCCCCCATGGGATTGGGGGCCGGGGTGTCCCACCCCGGTAGGAACGTTTGGTTCTTTTTGCGGCGATGACCGAAAGGCCCAGTACACGGATGTCCCAGTTGGTCCTTGTGGATTTCGATGACACGCTGGTGGAGACGGCTCCGGCTTTCCACCAAGCCAGGGAAGCCCTTTTTTCTCGCCTGGTGGAGGAGGGGTTCACAGAGGAGGAGTGCTTCAGGGTGCACCATGACGAGGTGGAACCGGAGCTACTCCCGATCTTTGGTATGGGCCCCTTTCGGCTGGAGCCATCCTTCCGGGATACCTATCTGCGCCTCTGCTCTGCGGAAGGCCGATCACCGGACCCGGAAGTGGCGGCGGAATGCGGGATCCTCGGACGAGACATCATGGGGAGCCCCAGGGTGATGGAGGGGTCCCTGGAGGCCTTGAGGGAGCTATCGGCTTCTTTTGTCACGGTCATCTACTCCCAGGCCTCCCACCCCCAGTACCAGCTCGGCAGGATCCAGGACGCTGGGGTGACGCGGATCGTCCCCGACCATCGGGTTCGGATTACCCACAAGAAAACCCGAGAGACCTTCCTCGAAGCGCTGGCATTCTTCGGGACCGACGACCCGACCCGGAGCGTGATGATCGGGAACAGCCTGAGGAGCGATATCAACCCCGCCCTCGAAGCGGGTGCCCGGGCCATTCTCGTGGAGCCCTATGAGATGTGGCACTACGACAATGTGCCACCGGTCTCCGACGACTATTTGAGCTTTCCGGCCTTTCCCGAGGCCGTCGCCTCTCTACTGTCCGACGGGCCCGGGCCCCGTTGATTCCACCGCGAACTTCGGCGGTTTCCGGAGGTGGTGCGCTGTGGCGTCCTGCCAAGCCTGGGAAAGCTTGAGGGTATCCTCCTCCCCCCAGAGCCTCCTCACTTAGGAAATGCTGGCCGGGTGATTCTTCTCTTCCAAACCTGAGGGCAAAGCCACCACCGGGTGGCCAGTCAGGTTTGTCATCAGAAGGACGTCCCCTCTGTACGAAGGGGTGAAAAAGAGGTCGATGCCCTCCACCACCGTGTCGAGGTCACCTCCCCATGGTCCTGACCCGGCTGGCCTGAATCACCTCGACGCCCGGGATCATCCGAGCCCGACGGAATGAGCAGGGCCAGGCCCCGGCATCTTGCCGTACCAGGAGATCGTGTCTCCCGCTCCGGGAGAGCTCGTCGAAGGCCGCGGCGGACCCTGCGTTGAGAACGATCCGGGTGGAGCCTATGGGATACTGGGTCGGCAGCTCAACGGGAACTGGATCGACTCCCAGAGCCCTCAGGTCATCCAGTGCTTCTCTTTCGAAGGCGGCATACCGCCCCTCGGCGGAATCGAGGTGGCGGTTCCAAGATCGGTTCTCATGGGGTCCTCGGCTCGAGTAGGGCGTGGGCTTCAAAAGGGTCGAATGGTGGGAGAGAGGGGACCTTTCCGCAGCCTCGTGGGACATTGCGACCCATGGAAGGAGTGTTACCTTGCATGCGCGACGGAATGGGGGCGGAAAAGGCCGAAAACCCATGTGGAAAGTGGGCACGGTCCTTGCCCTCCGCCGCTCCGAACAAGGCTGACCCCATTACTCCCAGATCCGGAGTTGACGCATGAAGGTTGCGGTCCTGAGGGAAACCCTGCCGAACGAGACCCGAGTGGGCCTCGTGCCGGACGGTGTAAAGTTCCTCAAAAAGAAGGAAATCGATGTAGTGGTGGAGAAGGACGCGGGTCTCAGGGCCGGCTTCCCTGACTCCGCCTACGAGGCTCAGGGTGCCACCATTGCTCCCGATGCTGGTGCGGCCGTAGCGGGTGCCGACATCGTCCTGAAGGTCCAACCACCGACCCTTGAAGAAGTTCCCACTCTGAGCAAGGGCCAGGTTCTCATGAGCTCCCTCCAGCCCGGGTTGAACCTCGAGCTGGTGAAAGCCCTGAGGGATGCTGGGGTTACCACGATGGCCATGGATCTGATGCCCAGGATCACCCGGGCCCAGTCCATGGACATTCTCTCCTCCCAGGCAACGGTGGCCGGATACAAGGCCGTTCTTCTTGGGGCAAATGCCATCGGAAAGTTCTTGCCGATGCTCACCACTGCTGCCGGCACGGTTCGGCCAGCCAAGACGCTGACTCTTGGCGCCGGGGTTGCCGGACTCCAGGTGTTGGCCACCTTCCGCCGCCTCGG
>CBDUAX010000299.1:0-6190 GCA_965365235.1 uncultured bacterium | reverse complement strand
CTGGACGATCCGGGCCTCTTTTAGACGGGTCCAGAGACTTGGCTTGGACATGGGTGGCCAACGGCCAACCGAGGGTGTCGGCCGGCTCAGGCAGGTGTTCTCCGGTGCTGACGGGGCTTTGTCTGGCCGGCCCGGCTCTTACGGCTGTGCGGGAATCAGGCTTCTCAAGAGGCTCCGGCTACCGTCCGGAGCGCGTCCAGCCGTGCCTGAACCGTCTCCCTACGCTCGAATAGTGGTGCGTCGGCGTCGGCCCACGCCCGGACCAGTTTCTCGCAGTAGTAGACCGCATCCTCCGTACGGCCTTCCGCCTCGTGGATCTGGCCGAGCCGCTCATAGGCGTTGGTCAGGAAGATCTTGTCCGGCGGCGAAAAGCCCTCCACGAGTCCCGCAAAGAGGAAGCGAGCAGCCTCGGGATCGCCCAGTTCCAGCTCCAGCTCGGCCCGAAGATGGCGGGCGTGGGAGCCGGTGGTGATGGATAAGGATCCGGCCGTCGAGGGGAGCTGGAACGGCAAGGATCGCAACACTTCCAGAGCCTGCTGAAAATCGCCCTCCAGATAATGCAGGTCCGCGGCCAGGGCACTGGGGGCATCGATATGGAGTGATTCGAATGCTCTGAAAGGAGGCAAATCGGCCAGACGGCGCTGGATCTCCCACGCTTCATCGAAGCGACCCAGCCGGCCGAGGAGTTTTGCCACATTGACGTCCCGTTCCAGGGCGGCTACAGCAGGGGTAAAGATGTCGTGCAGCGGCTCGAAAACCGTTCGGAGTCGCTCCCCAGGGGCCACGTCCACCACCCGCCCCAACACCTCCTTCAGGATCGTCGAGTCGACCGGTACCAGGTCCGACACCACGAGCTCGGCGTCCCAGATGTCCCACGTGGGCGAGCGGGAGCGACCCGGGTCGGTCAGGAATGCCCGAACCTCTTCGTGACGGCCTCCGACCAGGTCGGACATGACGGCCAGTACCATGGACAGGTCGGTGTCCACCGTTACGCCGTCCGGAAGGCCCGTGTCAGCGTTCAGCGTCCCGGTCTGCTGGCGAGCCATGAGGCGATCCGCATCCTGAGGTTCGGCGGAGAATCTCAACGCGTTGTACACCGCATAGAGACGCACGAGGAGGGACTGCTCTGGGAAGGTCTCCACCAGGTCCCGAATCGCCGCCGAGTCCCCCAGGGCAAAGGCTGCCATTGTTTCCACATCCACAGCCCACTCCGATCCGGGCGCCACACGTTGAAGCGTAGCTGCCCTGGCCGGAAGGGAATCGAAATGCCGGCTACCCGCGTCGAGCCGAGCAAGGTTATGCAGGGAGGGCACGTTCTCCGGCTCCAACTCCAGTACGCGCTCGTAAAAGGGCCGGGATTGTTCGGCCGGCCGTGCCCACCGAGGATTCGAATACTGGTACAAACGTCCGAGCATGAGGAGCGCCTTCACCTCGTCGGGATAGCGCTTCAGATGGGCGACGTACCGCTGCTCCGCCGCCTCCAGACGTCCACCTTGGTGATCGAGGAAGGCCTGGATCAATGAACGGTCCCGCTCGGGGAGCCCCTCGGAAAAACGAAGCGCATTCTCCGCGGCCACATAATCGTCCGTGTCGTAGGTGTTGAAGTTGTTCATGCTCTTCATCAGGTGGGCCAACGCGAACGTGGAGTCGAAGGCCAACGCCCGGTTGTAAGCGGTCGAGGCGCTGTCGAACTGGCCCCGCCTGTGGAACTGCTCCCCCCTCAGAAATTCTTTCGTCGCCTGAATCGAGCCAGAGCTCTGGGCGGCGCTACTCTGGATCCGTGCGTTGGCCCCGCTGAGGGAGTTCTGGAGAAGGTTGGTGGCCAGCTCGTCCACGAGCACAAAGAGACTGTCTGCACTCCCCTCCACCGTCACCAGTGGTTGTTCATCGGGGCCGGAACCGGTCTCGTGCAAGCGGGCTGAGAGGCTCACCCGGTCGCCAAGTCCGACGAGCTGCCCCGTGACGAAGCGGCCGGCCCCGAGATCCCGGGCCAACTCGGCTCCCCACACGGCGTCCATCACGCGGTTGGTTTCCTGGGCGGTTCGGCTGACAACGGCCCGGGGATCCACGGTTCGCAGGGATCCGGCCCCATCCAGCCGGCCACCGATGAGGTCCATCAAGCCTTCGGACAGATACGCCAACTCCGGGGCGCCGCTCACCCCGAAAGGCAGGATGGCAATGACGTCCCGGGTGTCTTCCGAGACCACGGTTTCCACCTGCCTGCCCTGGGTGAAAAAGACCGTACCGAGGGTGACGACGATGGCTGTCGCCACCAAGACCACACCGAGGCGGGCGTTACGGCCCAGTGGCTGTGGCCGTAGATCAGGCACAGCGCTCCCCTCACTCATTGCAGCGTTCAGAGTATCCAGGAACTCGGCGGCATCGGCGAAGCGGTCCCTGGCAGACTTTGCCAACGCGCGGTGGATCGTCTCGGCGAGGGGTCGCGGCACCTCCGAACGTAGATCGTCGATCTCCTCGGGCTCGGTGGAGAGAATCTGGTGGAGGGTGGCCAGGGGCTGCTCGCCTTTGAAGGGGAGCTCTCCGCTGAGCATCTGATACGCCATGACGCCCAGGGACCAGATATCGGAAGCCGGCGTCACAGGATCGCCCACTGCCTGTTCCGGGCTCATGTAGACGGCGGTGCCGATCGAGGTTCCCGTCTGAGTCAGGGACTCTGCGGCCTGAAGCTTCGCAACACCGAAGTCCAGGAGCCGTACGGCGTCTCCCTCCGACACGGCGATGTTGGCGGGTTTGATGTCCCGATGGACAATTCCCCCGGCGTGGGCGCGTTTTAGCCCTTCCGCCACCTGTCGGATGATGTAAACCGTCCGCTCAACGCTGAAGCTTTCCTTCTCCAGACGGCGCTCCAGGGTATCCCCCTCGTAAAGGGCCATGACGATGAAGAGGTCACCCTCCTCCGTCTCGCCGATGTCGTGGATCGTGCAGATATTCGGATGGTCCAAAGCCGATGCAGCCTTGGCTTCCCGGATGAAGCGCTCCTTCGCCTCCGGGTCGGAGACAAACCGGGCCGCCAAGAACTTCAACGCCACCGGCCGATCGAGTCGGGTGTCCACGGCCCGGTAAACCTCCCCCATGCCGCCTCTGCCGATGAGGTCGCCGACCTTGTAGTGCGAGATGTTGGTCCCGGTGCGCATGACCTATCCAAAAGGAATGTCTTGAGGTGTGGTGCGGCGAGTGATCAGGCGGGGCAATGGCACCCTTGGGAACCGTGCCCGGAATAGCCGCGGGGAAGAAAATATTTAGCGAATAGGGCTTTGGAGGGGAATGGGGGCACCGCCATCCCACCCTCCGTTTGTGCCCGGCCGGGCTCGCCTGTAGCTTTTTTCCTGTTCGCGCGGAACCCCGCGCCTTAATCTCTTGGACCCCCCGCATCCGATCATTTCCTTCGGCGAGATCCTGTCATGAGAAAGTTTTCCGCACCGTTCACGATCCTCCTCCTCCTGCTCCTCGCCGGCCCGGCGTTGGCGCAACAGGCCTCCCTCAACGACGCTGGCCTGTCCGGCCTATCCCTCCGATCCATCGGTCCCGCACTGAATAGTGGCCGGATCGCCGATATCGACATCCACCCGCTGGACGAGAGCGTCATGTATGTGGCGGTGGGTTCGGGAGGCGTATGGAAGACGACAAACGCCGGAACCACATGGGATCCCATCTTCGACGGCGAGTCGTCGTACAGCATCGGTTCCCTGGCCATCGATCCCAGCGCCCCGGACATCATCTGGGTGGGCACCGGGGAGGACGTGGGGGGCAGGCATGTGGGCTTCGGTGACGGGATCTACCGAAGCAACGATGGAGGCCGGAGCTGGCAGAACATGGGTCTCGAGGAATCCCAGCACCTGTCCACCATCATCGTGCATCCAGAGAACTCGGACGTGGTCTGGGTGGCGGCCCAGGGCCCCCTTTGGACCTCCGGCGACCAGCGGGGTCTCTACAAAACCACGGATGGAGGCGAGACGTGGCGGAAGGTGTTGGGGGACGGCCAGTGGACGGGGGCCACCGACATCGTCATCGATCCACGAAATCCGGACCGGCTCTACGCAGCAACCTGGGACCGACACAGGACTGTTGCGGCCTTGATGGGCGGTGGCCCCGGCTCCGGTATCTGGAAAAGCGAAGATGGCGGTGAGACGTGGAAGCAACTCCGGACGGGGCTGCCGAGTGGCCCCTTGGGCAAGATCGGACTGGCCATCTCGCCCCAGAAGCCGGACATCGTCTACGCAACCATCGAAACCATCCGCAGGGACGGCGGCGTCTGGATGTCCGAGGACCGGGGCGAGTCGTGGCGGAAGATGTCCGATGCGGTTTCGGGGGGGACGGGCCCCCATTACTACCAGGAGCTCTACGCCTCACCACACCAGTTCGGCCGGCTCTACCTGGTGAGCGCCACCACCCTCGTCAGCGACGACCACTTCGCCACCTCCTACGGGCTCAACAACCAGGACAAGCACGGCGATGACCACGCCATCGCGTTCCGAAAAGACGACCCGGACTACATCATCGTCGGGTCGGACGGCGGGCTGTACGAGACGTACGATGACATGGAGACGTGGCGGTACATGGCCAACCTCCCGGTGATGCAGTACTACAAGATCGCCGTGGATGACTCCGGTCCCTTCTACAACGTGTACGGCGGCACCCAGGACAACGGCTCGAACGGTGGACCGATCCGAACGCCGAACAGCTATGGGATCCGGAACATGGATTGGTTCACGACCCTTGGCGCCGATGGGCACGACCAGGCCGTGGAGCCGGGGAACCCGAACATTCACTACGGGGAGTTCCAGCAGGGGGTCCTCTTTCGAACCGACCGGACCACAGGCGAGCCGGTGTTCATCCAGCCCCAGGCCCGAGAGGGCGAACCCTTCGAGCGGTTCAACTGGGACGCCCCCATCGAGGTCAGCTTCCACCAGCCGTCCCGGATCTTTCACGCCTCGTACCGAGTCTGGCGAAGCGAAGACCGGGGGGACAGCTGGACACCCATCTCCGGTGACCTGACCCGGAGCCAGCAGCGGATCGAGTTGCCCATCATGGGGCGGACCCAGAGCTGGGATGGGGCCTGGGACGTGGGGGCCATGTCCAACTACAACACCATCACCTCCATCGGCGAGAGTCCCCTGGACGAGAATCTGATCTACGCCGGCACCGACGATGGCCTCTTCTGGGTAACGGAGGACGGGGGTGATGACTGGCGCCGCATCGAGGTGAGGGAGATGGGGAACGTGCCGGAGATGGCCTTCGTGAACGACGTGAAGGCCAGCCATCACGACCCGAACACGGTTTATGTGGCCCTGGACAACCACAAGTACGGCGACTTTTCGCCGTACCTGGTGAAGAGCACGGATCGAGGTCGGTCGTGGACATCCATCACGGGGGACATCCCGGACCGGCACCTGGTCTGGCGGGTGGTACAGGACCATGTAAACCCGGACCTCCTCTTCGCCGCCACCGAGTTTGGAGTCTTTTTCACCGTGAACGGAGGGGATTCCTGGACCGAGCTCCCCGGCGCACCCACCATCTCTTTCCGGGATGTGGTGATCCATCGTGAGCGGGAGGACCTGGTGGCCGCCTCTTTCGGGCGCGGAATCTTCGTCCTGGACGACTATACCCCCCTCCGGGAGGGGGCCGACGGGCTCACCGGCGAGGCCATGCTTTTCGACACCAGACCGGCTCTCTGGTACCAGCCCAAGGATGTCCAGCACTCTCAGGGTTCGGACCAGTGGACGGCTGAGAACCCACCTTTTGGGGCGGTGTTCACCTACTGGCTCCGGGACTCCTACTCGTCCCTTGAGGCCGAGCGGAAGGCTCGGGAGGGGGATATCCCGGAGGACCAGGACGTTCCATTCCCCGGATGGGACGCCCTTGAAGCCGAGATGCGAGAGCAGGGTCCCAAGGTCCAGGTTGTGATCCGGGACCGGAACGGGACGGTCATCAACCGGGTGGACGGTCCCACTGCAGCCGGAGTCCACCGGGTGGCCTGGGATTTCGAATACTCGTCCAACGCGATGATCGGGCTGGAGGGTGGAGGTGGGTTCGGTGGTGGCTTCTTGGCCCTGCCCGATACCTATACGGCCACCTTGATCAAGGTGGAGGAGGGTGAGGTGACCGAGCTCGCGGGACCGGAGGAGTTCCAGGTGGTGCCGGCCTTCGAGGGCGCCCTGGACCGGGTCCC
>CBDUAX010000298.1:0-6199 GCA_965365235.1 uncultured bacterium | reverse complement strand
AACGGCGCCAGCAGGCTCTGCCTCTCCTGCCATGACGGCACCCTGGCGATCGGTTCGGTGCTCAGCAGGCGCCGGGAGATCGCCATGCAGAACACCGAGGCCGGCAGGATCCCCCGCCGGGCCGGTTCGTGAGGGGCGTTAACGCACGGTCGCCCTCTTTGTAGCAGTTCCTCCGTGGAAGGAGTCCACCTCGAATTCGACCCATCCACCAGTCCCTGAAACCTCGACGAGGTAGCGGAAGAGCTGAGTGTCCTGGCCCTTCAGCCGGAACTCGTGGGTCCGTTCCCCAACGGCCGTGGTGGCACCACCGGGATTCGACGGATCGATCTGAGTCTCTCCCGTCGGGATCTCCACCAGAGTCACGTTGTTGGCCGTGCGGATGTTGAGCTTGTCCTTCACGGCGATCCCCAGCTCGTTGGCCCGGTCCGATGAAGTCGGATAGACCTTTTCGTTGCTCACCTCGACGTCCACCCAGTACAGATTCCCGGCTTCCCGGGTGAAGGTGATGTCGCCGATCTCCACTTCCGGGAACTGGCTGGCGCAGTAGAGAACAAAGTCCGCGTTCTTGTGGGCCTCCATCTCGATGTACCTGGAAGGCGGCGTGCGCTGGGTGTGTTTCTTCTGAGATCCACCGATCCAGATTTCGCCCAGATCGGGGTGATTCACCTTGTGAGGGGTGATCCACCCCTCTCCCATGAGTTCCGTATCGATCCAGAGGAGGGCTTCCTCCTGGTCCACGCGTCCGTCGTCGTTCTGGTCCGCTGCGAAGGCTGGAGAACCCCACAGCTCGATCAGATACCCATACGCCCCCAGCATGTGATAGGTGCTGGCGGGGGCTTGGCCCGTGAGGCCGGCCATGGTGGGCCGGTAGTTTTTCAGAATCCGGGCGCCCATGGTGACGATCTCGGTCTGGACGTCCATGTCGTGCTGGTACTCCGGCGCAACGGTGCGATCGAACAGCTGGGCGTACTTGTTCTCCTCCCGCATCTGAGCCAGACGCTGTTCCGGGGTCATCTGCTGCCCCCGGAATCCACCCATGCCACCCGGTCCCTGCTGTCGCTGGTCTCCGGCCTGGACGGCCAAGGGGGCCTGGAACATGATCAACCGGCCCGTGTTGTGGAAATGGAAGGTGGCGAAGATGTTCGGATGCGTTCGCTGGAACTCCCATACATTCCGGGTTTCCGGTTCGGACATGGGGTAGGGATTCCCAGCTTCGAGATTCCAGCCGAAGGGGAAGTTCCGGTTCGGATCCGGACCACCGATGTCATCCTCGTTGATCCGTCCGTCCCCATCGTTGTCGTACCCTTCCGAGCCGATCCGCCGGAAACGGGTCACAGCCTCGTTTTCGTCCGTCACCGGAATGAACAGTCGGCCATCTGCAGAGAGCTTCAACGGGCCGTCCGGGTCCTCCATGTACATGTTGGACAGCTCGCCGTCACCGTCCACATCCTCGGTCTGGTCTTCGTCATAGAGACCGTCCCCGTCGTTGTCCTCGGGACGATAGGGCTCCCGGGGGTTGTTGGGGGTATTGGGGAAGCTCACGAAGGACGCGTTGGCGTCGACGTTCAGACCCGGCAGGATATAGAAGGTGGTCCGGTTCAGGAGGTCGTGGACGAAGGGGTCGTAGTCGTACCTGGTAAGGAGGTACCACATGGTATAGAGGCCGCACATGATCCCGTTGACCTCATTGCCGTGGATGGCACCATCCACCCACATGGCCGGTTTGGTATCATGGCTGCCCGTCGATTTGGCGGTAAGCGTGATGAGGAATTGGTCCCGCCCCATCCGGCTTTTCCCGATGCTCTCGATGTCTGCCAGGTGGTCATACTGATCCTGCATGTCATGCATGATCTTCGTCCACTCGGCATACGTGTAATAGCGCTTCCAGTTGATCTGGAAGTCCAGCTCGCCGTGGTACCCACCGGCGTTGGCCTGGTATTTGTCCTGGCCGGTGGCCGGCGTGGGGGCAGTGAGGGTCAGGGAGACAGCGAGGAAACATGCTGCCAGAACCGAAAACCACTTTTGCTTTTGCATGATCTCCTCCTCTCCTATCGGACCGTGAGGTTCTGGACGACGGTCCCACCCTTTTGGGAGGTCAGGACCAGTTTCAGGGGCACGTTTCCTTCCATGGAAACCAACCAGGAGACGGTCCGGGTGTTCCCGGTCCCCTCGACGTTTGCCTCAGGTGGGGCCTGCTGCCTCATGAAGGCCGGCATTTGCGGTTGGGCCTGGGCCCTCCCTCCGCCGGTGGGGGCGCTGTAGCCCGGGATCTCCATGGTCCCATCCAGGACGCCCAGGCTCTGCCACGCGCTTCCCTGGAGGTACTTGATCCGGTCCCGGTCTCCGATCAGCCAGATGGCGTCGTCCCGGTTGCCGGCCAGATCCGCACCGCGGGCGATGTGGGTGGCCAACGCACCGTTATTGGCCACCGTCGCCGTGACCTTCACGACGCGGGTGCCGTCGTCCCCGGTGGTGAGGATTTCGGCAGAGGCGTCTCGAATCTCCAGCTTGGGCAGGAGGCCGGCTTTGAAGAGTTCGAAGTTCCAGTGGATGTCGGCAACATGCCGGAGGGATTCGCCTGGAAGGGCGTTTCCCCCGACGTACTTGGAGACGAAGCCGCCGACCTCACCCTGACCGTGTTCAGGATGGTTGTGGCTTCTCCACGGGACGAAGAGAGTTGCATCGGGGATTGATGAGCCGTTTTCGAGAAGGGCTTGGTACCACACGGCCCGGTCCTCTTCCCCGTCATAGCCAGGAAGGCCCTTGGTATCTCTCCGCCAGTTCCAGAGCTCGGTGGTCATGGAGTAGGCACCGAACTGGGCGTAGGCCCAGTCGATAAAGATCCCGAAGCCATAGGGACGGTCCTGTTCATCGTTGTACGGGTGCCGCCAAAGGTTTTCCCCAGCGTCGTCGCCATGAAGCTCCTCGTACTTGGGCTTCAAAATCTCATCAAACACCCCCAGGTCCTTGTCGTGGATCTGGCTATCGGGCCAGCGGGCGAAGGGCCGGTAGGTGAATCCTCCGGAGGTGTGGAAGGACTGGACCAGGAGGATGTTGGTGTTGTTGGTGAAGAACTCCAGGATGGTATGGGCCTCTGCCGACGATCCCGCGTAGAACCCGCTTCCGCCCTGGGTGTTGTCATCCCTGAACCAACCCTCGGGGAAATTCCGGTTCACGTCGATCCCTCTTTCCCCGTCTTCGCCGGACCGCCCGTCACCGTCATTGTCCCTGCCCTCGGGAATCACCGACCAGCGTTCGGCGCCTTCCTCCGGCTCCTCCCCTCGCCCGATACGGACCATGATGCGAGGGTCGTTTGGATCCTGGACGTACCGACCCTCGGGATCCCGATACCGGAAGGAGGTGATGAGACCATCCCCATTCAGATCGTCGGGGCCGTCTTCGTTGACCTGCCCGTCTCCATCGTCGTCCTGCTCCATGGAGTTCTGGCGCTGGCTGATCCCCCGCTGAACCGAGTTGTAGACCCCGTCGGGGTTCACGATGGGGCAGATGAAGAAGGTGTTGTCATCGATGAGCGCCTTGATGGCATCGTCGGAGCCATAGCCCGAAACGAGCTTATCGATGATGTAGAGGGTGGTCTCGGTTCCGGTGTACTCATTCCCGTGGGTCCCCCCATCGATCCAGATGCCGGGCTTCCCATGATAGGACTTCATGGGAGTGACGTTCTCCACCCCCTCCTTCCGTGGGTTCCGGAGTTGAACGTGTTGGTCGATGGTGGTCCCGGTTCGCATGTTTGAGATCACCAGCACATAGATGGGGCGTCCCATGGTGGACCGCCCAATCTCAACGAGTTCGGTGATGTTGGGGTACTCGTCGGCCACGTCTTTGATGTAATCGACGGTTCCGTCATACCCGTGGTAGTCGTTGAACTCGATGCGCACCTGCGCATCGGCGATCTGCACCGCCCCCAGAATCAGAAAGGCGGCCAGGGCGAAGATCTGCCCAAGCCGCTTCCTGCTGGTGTGCCTGTGACGTGGCAGGTCCATCACACACCCTCCCGTTTTAGTGACATAGGCCCCGTCAGGGGCGCTTCTTCCCCATCTTTTCGCGCCCGCTGGATCCGTAGGCGAGGCCCGGATGGTCAACCCGAACGCCTTAGAGACCCCTGGACGCTTAACCGCGTTGAGAGTAGGGCCTTCGGGTGAGTGGGGCCAGGTTGGGTGGGGGCCGCAGACGACCGCCCAAGGGAGGAGGGGGGGGGGCGCCGTGAGGGGACAACGGCTGTCCAGGAAAGGAGGCCCGTGGAGTGGGGGAAGAGAGCGGGTTCTCATGTAAGAGGTGTGGCTCCTTTCGGGTATGAATATTGTAGAGAGAAGTAGATTCGGACGACGTTCCCACCAGAACAAAGCTCCAACCAAGGGCATGACGTTGAAAAGAACCCTGTTCGCAACTGTTCGAACCCTGTTCTTGTTGGGGGCCCTCTCCGCTGTTGGAGCTTGCGCCGACGACCTGGGCCCCTCCGAGCCTAGAGGGCCCGGCGCCTTCGTGGTGGACGTGGTCTCGCCCAACGGCGCCGAAGGCTCTGCGGTTTTCGAAATCACCGGCGGATCGGAATTGAGCACCGTCACGTCTTCCGTCGGGGAGGTTTTTTATCGACATGATGTCGGTTCCGTAAACGTCGTGGTCATCCTCGACTCTCCCGGCCAGCTCAGCTTCTCGGTCCAGACGCAGGATTTGAGGGAGGTGCCGTCCGTGACCCTGGTTCAGGTCGCCGACGGTGAGGACCAGCTCAGAAGCTCGGTGGCGGGGTACGATGTGGTGGTGGTCCCGGTTGAGTCCGGAGGTACGCCATGACGCCCCGAATGAGGGTGCTTTCCGGAACCGCTGTGATGCTTGCTCTGCTGCTTCCTTCTCCCTCCGGGGCCCAGCGCCTCCCACAAGAATATCGTGCGGTCAGGCCGTATCCCCCCGTCTCCTTGCTGGCTCGGCTCCAACAACCGCAAGCCCCGGGAGGCCCCGAGGGCGGATGGATTGCCCGGACAGCACAGGCCATTCAGCAGGGAGAGCCCCTCACCGGCACCATGCCCGTGGCCATCATCCTGGCCCTGTTCGCGGACTCACCCGAACCCCACATCTCTACCGAGCAGATCCAGACGGCCATGTTCGACGGACCGAGCCCTTTCGGCACGGTCAGGGAGTTCTACTCCGAAGCGTCGGGTGGGAGATTTACCGTAACCGGACAGACTACCCCTTGGGTTCGCACGAGCCTGACCATGGCCGAGGTAGTAGGGTCGGAGTACGGCCTTGGGGAGGACGCACAGACGGGGACCTATCTCCTGGAGGCCGTCGCTGCTGCCGACCCCTTCATCGATTTCACCCAGTTTGATAACGATGGCCCCGACGGGGTCCCCAACAGCGGCGATGACGATGGAATCGCTGATGCCCTGGCCATTCAGTTCCTCGAAGTGGCTGCATCCTGTGGGGGTCCGGCCATCTGGCCTCACCGCTCCAGCCTCAGCGGTTGGACCGAGGGCGTGCCGTATGAGAGCGATGACTTCGGAGCCGACGGCACCCCCATCCTTCTGGGCGCGTACACCACACAGGGCGCCACCGACTGCGGGGGTGTGGAGACCCAGAAGGCCACCACCATCGCCCACGAGCTGGGGCACGTACTGGGCCTCCCGGATCTTTACGATCGTTCCCAGGGGTTGGAGCCGGAGAAGCGCCGTTGGGTGGTAGGATGCTGGTCCCTGATGGCAGCCGGATCGTGGGGATGCGGAACCGAAAACCGGGAGGGGTGGGTTCGCCCGACCCATTTCGGTCCGTGGGAGAAGGACCGTCTGGGGTGGCTGGCCGACGTCGAGTTTGTCGAGCCAGGCCTGGACCAGACGTTCTTCCTGGAGCCCGTCCAGTCGTCGGGCCATATCCTGAGGATTCCGCTGGAGCCGGATGTACTCAACCCCGAGTACTATCTGGTCGAGTATCGGACCAAAGAGGGCTTCGACGCCGATCTCCCCTCCGAAGGGGTTTTGATCTATCACATCGATCCCAAGATCGGCGGGAACCGGCCCTGCGACACCTGCCCTCAGCTATACCGGGTAGGCGTCGTGGAGGCGGACGGGAACAACAGCCTCCGTCGGACCTTCCTGCAGGGAGGCAACCGGGGAGAGGCGGGGGATGCCTGGGGACTGAGTGGGCCGGAGTCGCTGACCCCAAATACGACCCCCTCCTCCAGACTGAA
>CBDUAX010000297.1:0-6209 GCA_965365235.1 uncultured bacterium | reverse complement strand
TGACGATGACGTGCACGGCGCTGCTGGCGCTGTCCACCGCGGGTGGTCTGGAGGCCCAGAGCCGCTTCTAGCTCAGCGCGTCCGCCGGCTACACTTTCGCTGAGGGCATCCACGTCGATCGCGGCGCGCTCGTGAACGCTTTCATCGACCGCAGCGACCTCGTGGACGGGATGTCGTACAACGCGGCCCTCAACTACTGGACCGACGAGCGGCTTCAGGTGGGCGTCCTCTTCGATTGGCAGCAGGCCGCGATGAACGTGGACGGCTCCGAGGCCGGGCGAGTGACGGACATGAGCATCTATGGATACCACGGCACGCTCACCTTCCACGGCGATGACTTCGACAGCAAGGTGCGGCCGTTTGTGGGAGTTGAGAATCTCAGGAGGAACATGATGCGGTATATCGGAATGCTCGCCCTAGCCCTGAGCTGCAGCCTGGGGCCGGTTCCGGCTCAGGCCCAGTCGAACGACTTGGAGGTCGTGGTCGCCCCCTACGTCCTCTTCGGCAACCTGGCCGGGGACGCGGGTGTCATCCCCGCCCTGACTACCCCCGTCGACCTCGGCTTCGGCGATCTCGTGAAGAATCTGGAGGCCGGGGCACTGATCCACGCCGAGGCATGGAACGGGAAGTGGGGGGTGATGGCCGACGTCATCTGGCTGAGACTCGGCTCCGATGTCAGCCTCCGGCTGCCCCTGGTTCTGGACATCCAGGTGGATGAGGTCATTGCCGAGGGTTTCCTGGCCCGCCGGTTCGTTTGGCCTGAACGCCGATTGGATGTGTTCGCCGGTATCCGGTACTGGGACCTGGCCTTGGACCTGGAGCTGGAGGATACCCCGAGAGCCCTCGATCTGGGCGACAGTTGGGTGGATCCGGTGGTAGGCGGTCGGTTTTTTCAGAACTTGACGGATGACTGGTTCGTTTCGGCACGAGGGGATATGGGTGGGTTCGGGATCGGCTCAGACTTCTCCTGGAACGTAGAGGGGGGGGTCGGCTACGACCTGAGCGAATGGTTCTCGCTCGTGGCCCAGTACAAGGCACTCGGCGTGGACTTTGCCAACGATGAAACAGGACTCGACTTCCTTTCCTACGATACGGTGACCCACGGACCGGTGCTCGGTTTCGTGTTCCGTTTCTGAGGAGCTTCAAAGAAGATGGTCGAAGGCCCGCAGGGGTCATCCAAGGGAGCTGTTTCCTCCTTCGGGATTCTGAGTCTCGCCGTACTCCTGGGTTGTGCCGAGCCCGGGGACTCCAGCGCGAGCGATTCGTCGACCTCCGGGCCCACTGAGCCGGCCTACGTCATCAACGGGCAGCATGTGGAGCCCGGGCAAGCCGGCCCTGATGGCACCGCCTCGTTGCACGCGTCGGTAGGTGGCGATCTCAACCAGGACGGACGTGACGATCGAGCGGTCATCCTCACCTTGGACAGTAGTGGGTCCGGAGTCTTCTACCACCTGAACGTGTTTCTGGATGACGGTGCAGGTGGGTGGCGGCTGGGGGGGGAGGAGTTCCTGGGAGACCGGATCAAATTCGATTTTCTGGACATCTATGCTGAGGGGTCGGTCTCTGCAATCACCGGCGTGCCTATTCACCCGGACGACTATGGGCAGTTGGTGGTTGCGTTCTTCGTACACTCGAGCGACCAGTCCTTTTCCGACGAACCGAGCCTCTATCTCACAAGACACTGGAGGCTGGGGGACGACCGGCTGGTCCCCGTAGAAGCCTTTTGAACACCGAGGACTCATGAACGCCCTCGATCAGATTCTGGAACTTCAGGCTCGCATCTCCAAGTCCATCATCGGCCAGGAACACATTGTGGAGCGGCTCCTGATTGGTCTGCTGGCCAATGGGAATCTCCTGGTAGAGGGTCTGCCGGGGCTGGCCAAGACCCGGGCCGTGAAGGCTCTGGCCAAGGCCGTGGCCGCCGACTTCTCACGAATCCAGTTCACCCCCGACCTGCTCCCGTCCGACGTGACGGGCACCGAGGTCTATCACAGCGTGGATGGGAAGGGTGAGTTCCGGTTCGAGGCTGGTCCCATATTCGCTAACGTGGTCCTGGCCGACGAGATCAACCGGGCCCCGGCCAAGGTCCAGGCGGCCCTTCTGGAGGCCATGGAAGAAAGGCAGGTGACGGTGGCGAAAAAAACCCACAAGCTACCGCCCCTGTTCATGGTGATGGCCACCCAGAACCCGGTGGAGCAGGAGGGCACCTACCCCCTCCCCGAAGCACAGATGGACCGCTTCCTCATGCACGTAAACATCGAGTAGCCGCCGGAATCCGCGGAGGCCGAGATCGTCCGCATGGTTCGGGCGGAGGATGCAGTGGCGGTGGGCGCCGTGGATGAAGGCGGTGGGTCCGGGGGTGGCGACGCTGCGGGCGGGGCGAAAGAGCGTGAAGCCCCCATATCCCAGCAGGCCGTCTTCGATGCCCGAAAAGCCATTCACCAGGTCCACGTTTCCGAGATCATCGAGCAGTACTTCGTGGACCTCATCTCGGCCACCCGTTACCCCGAAAGGTACTCGGAGGAGATCAGGAGCTGGATCCAGATCGGAGCCAGTCCACGGGGCACCCTGGCACTGGACCGCTGTTCCAGGGTTCACGCATGGCTGAAGGGCCAGGACCATGTGACGCCCGACAACGTCCGGGCGGTGGTGAACGATGTGCTGCGACACCGACTCATGCTGAGCTATGAGGCCAACGCTGGAGGTGTCACCGCCGACCAGGTCATCGGTGAGATCGTAAAGCAGGTGGCGGTGGCGTGAACGAGCAGGGGGTCTACGTCACCCTGGAGGAGCTCATTGCCCTTCAGTATCGGGCGAGAGGGTTCTCCTTCCTACCGAGACAGCCGATCCACTCTCTGCTCTCCGGGCGGCACGCCTCCAGGATCCGGGGAAGAGGCTTGGACTTCGAAGAGCTCCGGGGATACCTGCCCGGGGACGATCCCAGGACCATCGACTGGAAAGTCACGGCCCGGACTCAGAAACCCCATGTGAGAGTCTTCACCGAGGAACGGGACCGGCCTGCGGTCCTGTTCGTGGATCAGCGAATCGCCATGTTCTTCGGGACCCGTGTCAACATGAAGTCCGTGACAGCTGCTCAGGTCGCCGCCGCCGGTGCGTGGCGGGTCGTGGACCAGGGAGACCGGGTCGGGGCCATTGTCTTTGACGATGCCGAGGTCGTTGAAGTCCGACCCCACCGATCGAAACAGACCGTCCTTCGGATTCTCCACGCCCTGGTAGAGAAGAACCGGGCCCTCAGCGTGGATGCTGGAATAAGGTCCAACCCGGGAATGCTGAACGAGGCCTTGGAGGGCTTGGCCCGTACCGTCACCCATGACTACCTGGTGGTTCTCATCAGTGACTTCGACGGGGCAGATGCTGACACCACCCAAATCGTGACGCGCATCGCCCAGCACAACGATGTCCTGGCCGTGCCCGTCTACGACCCCTCTCGCACGAACCTCCCGGAGAAGGGAAGGCTGGTGGTGAGCGACGGAGAGCTTCAGGTCGAGCTGGACGTCGGAAAAGAGTCGACCCGCCGCCTCCTCCTGGACATGGCCGATGACCGGCTGGCTTCGGTGATGGCCTGGCAGCCGGATCTGGCGGTGCCAGTCCTGCCCCTTTCCACCGCGGAAGACGTCCTCGAACAGGCTCGGCGGCTCCTGGGATACGTGCCCCGGGGGGGGAGAGGGTGAGGTAGTGATGGCTTGGCTTCGGAATGCCGACCAAACCCTCGACGGTCTTCATGAGATTGTCGTCCCAGAGGCCATTTCCTGGGCGCCCGGGGCCGTGGGCTGGTACGTCGTCTTCGGCTTGTTTATGGCGGGCCTGGGCTGGGTGGCTTTTCAGTTCTTCAAGAGAAGAGCCGCAAACCGGTACCGGAAGCTGGCCCTAGAAGAGCTGGCCGGCATTGAGGAGGAACTGGGGTCAGACGATGGAGGGGTCGCTGCTCTTTCCAGAATTCCTGTGCTCCTGAAGAGGGTGGCCCTTCACGCCGGCCCCAGGGAAACGGTGGCCGCTCTGTCTGGAGGGGCCTGGCTCGAGTTCCTGGACGGGTCGTACGGCGGATCCGGGTTTGCGGAGGGGCCTGGGCGGGTTTTGCCGGTGCTGGCGTATTCCCGTCCCGAATCTCTCGGGGGGCTTGACCCGAAAGCAGCCGCCGAGCTGATCGGCCTGGCCAGGACCTGGATCGAAACCCACAAGGCGATCCCAGTCCTGAGAGGAACTGAAGGCGGCGGGGGGGCCACAAGTGCTCCGGGAGCTCGGGATGTTTGAGCTCCACTACCCCTGGCTCCTGGCTCTCCTGCCGGCGCCGTTCCTGGTGTGGCGGTTCCTGCCTCCCCACCGTGAGGCCCGGGAATCGGTGCGGATCCCATTCTTTGAGAAGGCGGCGCTGGCCGTTGGAGTCGACCCGACTCCGGGTGGCTTCGTTCTCAAACGGAACCTCCTTCAGAGAGTCTTGTTGCCCTCGGTCTGGGTACTCCTGGTGTTGGCGGCGGCCCGGCCCCAGCTGGTCGAGCCACCACTATCCCGGACGGCCTCCGCCCGGGACCTCATGCTGGCGGTGGATCTCTCCGGGTCCATGGCCCAGCGGGACCTTTTGGACCAAGAGGGAAACCGAATCCAGCGCCTCGATGGCGTGAAGGATGTCCTGGACGGGTTCATCGCCCGGCGGGAGGGGGACCGGATAGGCATCATCGTCTTCGGGAGCGAAGCCTTCGTCCAAACTCCCTTCACCCAGGATCACGGGTTGGTCCGGGCCCTCCTGGACCAGGTGGAGCCCCGTATGCCCGGGCCCCAGACCATGCTGGGGGACGCCATCGGCCTCACCATCAAAACCTACGAGGCCAGCGAAGCCCGGGACCGGGTCATGGTGTTGCTTACCGATGGAAACGACACCGGAAGCAAGGTTCCACCCCTCAGGGCTGCCGAGATCGCGGCTCAGGAAGGAATCGTCATCCACACCGTGGCGGTGGGCGACCCTGCCACCACCGGTGAAGGTCAGATAGATATGGAAACCCTGGAGGGTATCGCGGCCGCCACCGGCGGCGCGGCGTTTAGGGCCGACGATCGGGAACAGTTGGAGGGGATCTATGCCCAGATCGATGCCCTGACCCCAGAGGAGATCGAGACGACGACCTACCGGCCCACCACGCCGCTCTTCCACTGGCCCCTTGCTGGAGCGGTGGCGCTGGTTCTCCTTTACCACCTGCTCTCGGCCGCGAGAGTTGGAGCTCGACATCTGGGGGCAGCTGATGCCTGACGGCTCCTGGATCCAGGCCTTCCACTTCCTCCGGCCCTGGTGGCTGGTGGCGCTCCCTCTGGTGCTCCTGGTGTACGTCGTCCTCCGACGCCGAACCGATCCCGAGCGCCAGTGGAAGGGAGTCATCGCCCCCAACCTTTTGGCCCACCTGAAAGTGGGCGCTGCCCGCCGGTCTCGGGTGGGACCCATCCCGTTGTTGGCGGCTGGACTGGCCCTAGGATCGGTAGGGCTGGCCGGGCCCGCCTGGGAGCAGGAGGAATCCCCCTTCGCCGAGGACACGGCCCCGTTGGTGATCGCGCTGGACGTTTCCCAGACCATGAATGCGGTGGACGTCCAGCCGAGTCGGTTGGAGAGAGCCAAACAGAAGGTCCGGGATCTTCTAGCCCGCCGGACGGGCGCCCGAACGGCACTCATCGCGTACGCCGGCTCCGCGCACGTCGTGCTTCCTCTGGCCGACGATCCGGCCGTCTTCGAGACCTTCCTGGGTGGCCTCTCGACGGAGGTCATGCCGGAAGCAGGGAAGGATCCGGTAGAAGCCCTGGCCCTGGCGGAAGATCTTCTGGCGAGGGATTCGGTCACGGGGTCCATCCTCTTCCTCACCGACGGGATCGGGGCCGAACACGCCGAGGCGTTTTCGGACCATCAGAACCGGTCTCGGGACGAGGTCATGGTCCTGGCGGTGGGGACCGTTGACGGCGGACCGGTGCCCCTGCCGGGGAATCGTTTTGCCACCGATGCCCAGGGCCGGCGCATCACGGCCACCCTGGATCGACAAGGCCTCGACGCCCTCGCACGGGAGGCGGGGGTGTGGGTGGGTAGCGTGACAGCGAAGGCCGACGACGTGGAGCGGGTACAAGGGCGGATCCAGACAAACCTCCAGGTGGCCAAGCAGGAGGATCCATCGGCCCGGTGGAAGGATCAGGGGTACTGGCTGGTCTTCCCCGTGCTC
>CBDUAX010000296.1:0-6214 GCA_965365235.1 uncultured bacterium | reverse complement strand
GGTCCCGTCTCGGCAGGCCGGAGGGGGATGTGCATGGCCAGGACTCCCAGCCGGTCCTCAGGCACGTGGGAGAGGTCGGCCTCCAACCACTCCAGTTGTTCCGGCCCAAGGCCAGTGATGTATTGAGTGCCCCCGTTTGGGAAAAGCACGTCGCTGAGGATGACGAAATGGACGGGTCCATAGTTGAAGGAGTAGTACCTGGGCCCGAAGACGGTACGCCACGTTTCGTAGTGATCGTAGGTGTCCAGACCGTCATAGTTGGCATCGTGGTTCCCATGAGTGTTGTAGAAAGGGATCCCCACGGTCCCTGTGGCCTGGTTGATTGACGGGTAGAGATTCGGCCGGTCAAAGGAGATGTCCCCCAGGGTGACGGCAAAGGCGGCTTCAGTGCCCACCATTTCCTCCAAGACGTCGTGGGCCAGATAATCCACTTCGGTCTGGTTCCTGGGTTGAGGGTCGCCCAGAACAAGGACCTGGAATCGGTCCGGTTCGGTTTGGCGGGTCAGGGGAAAGTCCACGGATTCAGGCAGCGGTCCCGTCCTCGGGATGACCGGACCTTCGAGCCCCAACGGGTCACCGTTGTTGTGCAGGTAGTAGAAGCGGGGGATGTTCTCTTCCGACACCGGTGTCATGTATCCCCTGGGCTTGATGACGAAGTATACGGTCTTATCGTGTGCCGGCAGGGACCAGCGCCCTCGCTTGTCCGTGACCGTGACCAAACGCTGATCCGACACCCCCACTCCCGGGATCCCCGCCTCACCCTCGTCCCGGACCCCGTTGGCGTTTAGATCTTCGAACACTACTCCTCGGGCCGTCCCCCCCGGGTATTCCGTCAAGGGTTCAAGCTGGTCGGCGCAGGAGATCAAACACCCGGTCAACCCCGCCAGGGTGAGGCGCAAAACGGTTCCCGCCAAGCTGGTATGGATGGTCTTCATGGTCCCCAGTGGAGTGTCGAGGGATGGATGACTTGCGGCGACCGGGCAATATACGGGGGTTGGGCGGAAGAGGCAGGCGGGGGAGGCGAACCCATCTCAGCGCGATCTCCGTAGGAAATCAGTATGTGATGGGAGCGCAGTACCGCGGAGGAAACCTCCCTGGTCTCCCTGAGGTCCCTATCGTTCCCGAGATCCTTGACGCCCCGCTGGTTCGGCTGGCCGGGTCCCAGGGTTCCCGTGACCATGTCTCACGCCCGGAGGTGTCTTCGTGTGGTCTAATCTCGTTCAGGACGTTCGGGGGGCACTACGCTCCCTCCTACAGGCCCGGGGGATCTCTGTGGTCGCCCTCACCACTCTGGCCGTGTCCATCGGAGCCACCTCCGCCATCTTCTCGGTGGTGGACGGCGTCCTTCTTCGACCCCTCCCCTATCCCGAGGCCGACGAGATTGTGACGGTGGCCGCTGCGACCCTTCCACAGGTCGGCGGTGAAGACGCTCCCTTCTCGGATCGGGGCTACTGGCATTTCGTCGAGAACAACCGGTCCTTCGAGACCTTCGGAGCCTTCTCGGCCGGGAATACACAATGGCCCCTGACCGGGACCGACAGCCCTCCCATCCAGGTCGACGTGGCTCTCTTGACCGTCAGCGCATTCGAGGTCGTGGGAATGTACCCGCAACGGGGTCGTTTCCCTTCAGCCGAAGAGGATGTGCCGGACGGACCGGCCGTGGCCCTCATCAGTCATGGTCTCTGGACGAACCGTTTTGGTTCCGATCAGGACATGATCGGGAAAACCATCGAGCTGAACGGCCGCTCCTGGGAGGTGGTTGGTGTGATGCCCGACGGTTACGACTTCCCAACCCGGGAGACCGACGTCTGGATTCCCCGGCAACTGGACCCCGCCAGTGAGAACTTCGGCGGGCCCCATCTTTTCGGCATCGCACGACTCTCCCCCGGAATGACCATCGAGGCAGCTACTCTCGATGCAAAGAGCCTCATCGCCCGGTTCGACGAGGTCGGATATGGTCCTGCCTGGTTCGAAGGCGTCTTCAGCGGGGAAGCCTCCGTCCGGAGCTGGAAAGAGGGGCTGGTAGGCGACGCGAGAGAGCCCCTTCTCATCCTCCTGGGCACCGTAGGCTTCGTGCTCCTGATCGCCTGTTCCAACCTGGCCAACCTTCTTCTGGTGCGGGCCGAAACCAGAACAAGGGAACGGGCCGTGCGCATGGCCTTGGGCTCGGGGCGAGGCCGCCTCATCCAGTACGTTCTCACCGAGAGCGTTCTCCTTTCGTTGTTGGGTGGAGCCCTGGGAATCGGCTTGGCCTATGCCGGAACCCGTGTCCTCGTTGCATTCGGGCCCGTCAGCGTACCCCGGCTCCACGAGGTGGGGATCAACGGTACGGTCCTGCTGTTCACCACTGGCGTGGCGGTGTTTGCCGGCCTGCTGTTCGGATTTCTCCCAGCCCTCAAGGCCGGATCCAAAAAGACCCTGAACGTGCTCAGGGATGGAGGAAGGGGGTCCACCGTCGGACGGGATCGGCACCGGATTCGGAGCCTACTGGTGATGGGCCAGGTCGCCCTGTCCCTCGTTCTTCTGGTCGGGTCAGGACTCCTGGTGCGGAGCTACCAACAACTACGCGCCGTTGATCCGGGGTTCCATTCCGGGGCCATGACCTTCCGCCTCTCCCCTCCCCCGAACAAGTACCCGGATGCCGAAGCCACCGCGCAGTTCTATGACCAGCTGATCCAGGCGCTGGAGGCGATACCGGGCGCAACCTCAGCAGGCGGGATCAACAACCTCCCACTGACGGGCGGGGGAGCGGTCCTCACAGCCCAGATCGATGAATTCCCCATTGAGGAAGGTGAATTCCCTCCGACCTTCCTGGCGAGGCGGGTGACGCCGGGCTACTTCGGCGTCATGGGTATTCCTCTCATCGAGGGCCGGGAGTTCACGGCCGACGACCACAATGCCCGGACCGGATCCATCATCATCAGTGAATCCATCAAACGCGAGTTCTGGCCGGAGGTGAGCGCAATCGGGAAACGGATCACTACTGCCGGGGCACCGGCCAGGGTCGTCGGCGTGGTGGCGGACGTTCACGACACGGGACTAGAAACCCCCGCCGAACAGATCGCCTACAAACCGATGCTGGACTCCATCGGAGGGGGCGTGCGCCCCATGATGATGGTGGTGCGCACCGATCTGGACCCCAACCAGCTCATCCCCGACATCCGGGCCGCGGTGAATGAGCTGGATCCCGCGCTCCCCATCATCGAGATGAAGTCCCTCGACGACATCGTTTCCGATTCCCTCAGCCGCACGAGCTTCACCATGACGCTCCTGATGCTGGCCTCTCTGATCGCACTCTTCCTTGGTGCGGTGGGGGTGTACGGCGTCCTGTCCTATGTTGCTGCCCAGCGGACGCCGGAGATGGGCGTGCGCCTTGCTTTGGGGGCTGATGGCCCCGCGGTCGGGAAGATCATCCTTTCCCAGGGTCTGGTGTTGGCGGGGGTGGGCGTGGCCGTGGGGCTCGGGGGCGCGGTAGCGCTTAGCGGGGTCCTGAGCTCCCTCCTTTTCGCGGTGAGCCCACTGGACCCGATCACCCTGGTGACCGTTTCCGGGATCTTCCTCGGGGTGGCGGGGTTGGCCAGCGCTGTGCCGGCGGCCAGGGCCGCCCGCACCCAACCGGCCATCGCACTCAGAGGAGACTAGGCGGGCCCTCGGCTATCGCCGGTCAGTCGATTGGGGGGCCCCAACCGGGGCCCCTTGGGCCGGCCACCTGTCTTTTTCCATTCCCAGATTCAAGGTGTCGACACTACCGGCGAAAGAACCTTTCAAGTCCGGCTTTCGTAGGGTGTTGAAGGACCAGGGACTGTCGTGAGGTCCCCTGGGTGCAGGACCGAAAAGACACTGGAGAGGCGTTCCGTGAACCGAGAGTTCGTCCGCGAAATCGCGCGGCGCCGAGTACCCTCCATCGTGGGATTGTATTTGGCGGCGGGGTGGGGGCTCCTCGAGTTCACGGACTGGGCTACGACCCGTTTCGACCTCCCCGTCTCCCTCCAGGACTGGGTGGTGATAAGCTGGGCTGTCCTCCTCCCGCTGGTGGCGGGGTTTGGCTGGAAATGGGGGGCCCCGAACCCTTCCCTTCCCTCCAACTCCAGCGGCAGTTCCAAGCCCCGCTCCGTGGCTGTCCTTCCCTTCCTGAACATGAGCGGAAACCCCGAGGACGACTACCTCGGCGACGGCCTCAGCGAGGAAGTCATCAATGCCTTGGCGAAAGTCCCCGACCTCCAAGTCGCATCCCGTACCTCGACCTTCACCTACAAGGAAACCTCCAAGGATATCCGTTCCATCGGCAGAGAGCTGAACGTGGGTTCGGTTCTGGAAGGCAGCCTCCAACGGTCCGGGAATCGGATCAGAGTGACGACACAATTGGTGAGTGTGGAGGACGGATTCCACCTGTGGTCGGAGCGGTTCGATAGTGAGATGGAGGATGTCTTCGAAATCGAAGACCAGATCGCCGAGCAGGTCGCCAGGGCTCTCCGGGTTGTGCTCAAGGACCAAGCGTGGGAAGGCCGGCGACGGCCCCACCCGTCCGATATCCGAGCATACGAGTACTACCTGCGGGGCCAGCAATTCCTCCTCCACCCCCGTGCAAAAAGTCTCGGGTTTGCGGCGGAGATGTTCGATCGGGCTATCGAAGTCGATCCGGGATATGCGCCGGCCTGGGCCGGGGCCGCCGAGGCCGCAGCCCTCACCCACATGTACTATCCCACCCGGAAGGAGAAATTGGAAGACGCGGACCGGACCAGCCAGGAGGCCTTGAGGCTGGCTCCGACCTTCGCCGAGGCACATGCGGCCCGGGGTCTCACCCTCTTCCTCATGGGCCGGTCGGAGGAGGCCGAGGAGTCGTTCCAGAAAGCCATCAAACTGGACCCACTCCTCTTTCAGGCTCGGTATTTCCACGGCAGGGCCTGCTTCCAGGATGGACGGATGGAGGAAGCGGCATCGGAATTCCAGGAAGCCAACAAGATCAGGGAAGACTACCAGGCCGCCTTCCTGGCCGCCCAATCCTTGGAGGCCCTGGGACTGACGGAGGAGGCACATGTCAGCCTGAAAGAGGCCCTCCGGGTCGTGGAAAAGCACATGGAGTTGAATCCCGACGACCCCAGGGCCGCCACCATGAGGGCCGTGTCCCTCTGCCGTCTGGGGCGCCCGGAAGAAGGTCTGCGGTGGGCGGAGAAGGCTTTGACGATCGACCCTGAAGATGCAGGTGTCCTCTACAATGTGGCCTGCCTCTACTCGCTGGAACGAAAGGTGGAGGAAGCCATTCAGTGCCTTGAAGAGGCCTTCGACCGAGGGTTCCTCAACAAGGAGTGGTTCGAGAACGACCCTGACCTGGAACCCCTCCGTGACGACCTACGTTTTCGGAGTTTGATGGAGCGCATCTAGGGTCTTGGCCGAGAGGACAGAGCTGGACAGGCTCCGGTCAGAGGGGCTCGGGCCCACGGTTCGGCCCCAAAGCTCACTCCCTCTCATCTTCATCTTCCCCACATCGCCCGATATCGAAGGGTGCCAGACGGCCCGGAGAGTCTTGTTTAACCTATCTATAGATTTTTCTAAGACAAGACATTGACAGACTCATTCCAGATCGTCTATTATCCGTCTATGAACGCTTCTGGCTGCCTGGGCACCTGTCTCTCCGCCCCGGAGCCGACTTTGGAGGATTTATGATCGATAAGACCGAACGCCTTCTTCTCAGGACCTCGTCCGCGGCCGATCTGCTTGGCGTCCATCCGTCCACCATCAAGCGCTGGGCGGACGACGGGAGCCTCCCATCCACCAAGACGGATGGGGGACACCGCCGCGTCCACCTCAAAGATGCCCTGGCAGTGGCCAGGGCCCGGGGGATCAAGACCTACCTCGATCCTTTCAGTCCTTGGGAATCCAACGTTTGGCTCGCCGTGACGGCCGCCGAGCAGCCCGGCGGTTTCGGTCGACTGATCGGCCTGGCTCTGGGCTGGTTGGCGAGAGGAGACGCCGAACTTCTGGGACGGCTTTTCTTCGAGGTGGGGAGGAGGGAAACCATCCCTTTTCCGAGGTTCCTGGACGAAGGCGTCAGAGGCTTCATGGCCAGCGTAGGAGAGGAGTGGAGGCGGGGCCGCCTTCAGGTGGGTGAGGAACACCTGGCGACCCAAGTGGTCCTGGAGGCCTTGCTTCGCATTCGGATCAGTCGAGAGTCTGAAGAGTTTCCCGGAATCGACCGTGTGGATCCCAGACCCGT
>CBDUAX010000295.1:0-6250 GCA_965365235.1 uncultured bacterium | reverse complement strand
ATCGGACCGTTCACCTTTGCCGCCACCTTTGGGAACGTTCACGGACACTACAAACCGGGCGCGGTGAAGCTGAAACCGAAAATTCTGAAAGAAGGTCAGGCCGCCGTGACGGAGAAGTATGGTGCTGGGGCCGAGATGGACCTGGTCTTCCACGGGGGGAGCGGGAGCCTCCTGGAGGAGATCCGGGAAACCCTGGACTACGGGGTTGTAAAGATGAATGTGGACACCGACACACAATACGCTTTCACACGTCCCATTGTGGATCACATGTTGACCCACTATGAGGAAGTCCTGAAGGTGGACGGGGAGGTCGGAAACAAGAAGATGTATGACCCCCGCAACTACCTGAAGAAAGCGGAAGAAAGCATGTCAGCCCGGGTAAACGAGGCCTGTAATGACCTCCTGAGCACTGGAAAGACCCTTTTCGGAAACATCTAAGGGCCGAACTTTTTTCCGGAGAGCGTATCTCCGTTCCGGGTCGTTGACCCCCCTCTTTTCCCAAAATCCCGGGGAAGAGCCGGTTTTCGGCCCGGATTTTTTTTGGCACGATCCTGGCCAAGAGGATGCTTATGGCATCGGTGTGTCAGGAATGGCCTCCATTCCACCGGCCGAGGCTCCGTTCAACAACTCTCAGGGGAGTGGAAGCGCCATGCGCTGGAGCATCGTTTTTTCGAGCCTGGTCCTCGGCCTGACAGTCGGAACGCCCATGGAAGGACAGATCTCCACCGATGCAGGACGATCCCCGTCCATGTCGGTGGGCGGGATGCTCGGGTACCAGCGGGGGTTCAATCTCCAACTGTTCGGAGTCGCCAGAGACTTCGCTCAGGGACTCCCCCTTCAGGCAAGAGTCCGCCTGGGGCGGACCGGAGTGGAACCTGGGAGTGCCGCCGACGCCCGCCGGGTATTCATCAACAACGCCACGAATGGGACGCCCAAGGAAAACGGCCGCACCTGGGACCTCGGGTTGGACGGCCTTTACCCGGTAGGTGACCGGACCCATTTCTTCGGTGGCCTCCGGTATTCTCGCTTCAAGGCGAATTTCAAGTACGTGGGGGGGAACGAAGACTTCGACGTCACCAGCAACCATTGGGGACTGGCCGCTGGTTTGGAGACCAGCTACTCCATGGGTGAGCGGACCTCTTTGGTCCTCTCCGGTGGCACCGAGTACTTCTTTTCTTCCCGCCTCACCGGCCACGACACCTCCTACAGCCCCGATGGTGATAATGTGAACCCGAGAGAGGATTATTCCTACTCCGACGCTGACGACGCCGTGGGTCAACCGACCTTCCGTCCGATCCTGCTGGTTGGGGTGAGTTACAAACTGGGAGGTTAGCCTTCCGGCGCCCTCCGGAGCACTGGCCACTCCCGAATCTGACGGGTGGCAACCCCCCTCCCTCCGGAGGGGGTTTTGCGTTTCCGAAGTTGCGGTCTATCCTTGACTCCGATCCCCAACTCAGGCTCGCGAAAGGTGAGCTTCCTTCTCGGAGCAGGCCATTGTCAGCAAGTAGGAACGAGTCGATGCAGACACCGATGCGTTGGTGGTCTTCCCAGGAGGCTCTTTGGGGGGCCGGCATCGCACTGGCTGCTCTAGCTCTGTATGCAAGGACGGTGGGGTTCGGATGGGTTTACGACGACCAGATGGAAGTCGTTCGAAACATCCCGATCCGGTCCCTCGCAAACCTACCTCAGATCTTGAGTACCACGGTATGGGCAGGAAGCGGGATGGAGACCTACCTCTATCGCCCGCTCGTGCTGATCAGCTACGCCCTTAATTACCTGGTCTCCGGGCTGGCTCCTTGGAGCTTTCACCTGGTCAACATCTCCCTCCACGCCGCCATCTCCGTCCTGGTGTTCAGGATTGGCCGAGTGTGGGGTTTATCCCTGTCGGCAGCGGGGATCGCGGGATTGATCTTCGCCGTTCATCCAATCCATGTGGAGGTGATCGCTGCCGTCTTTGGTCGAAAGGATCTCCTGGTTGGGTTCTTCACCCTTTCCTTCCTGCTCCTTCACCGAACGGCCAGCACCAGAGGAGGATGGCGCCTGGCTCTTCCGGTGTTGAGTTTCGCCGCCGCAGTGCTGTCGAAAGAAGTCGGAGTGGTCGGGTTGGGCCTCGTTGCCGCCCAGGATTGGTTTTTGACCGAGGACCGAAGACAGCTCCTCAAGGAAGGACGACGGGCCGGCCTATATGTGGCGTATGCCGCTATTCTCTTGGGCTACGTGCTGGTACGGAACGCCGTAACCGGAGGAGTAGGGGTCCCCGATACCTACTACATGGACAATCCGCTGGTGGCAGTCGGCCCCCTGGTGCGCATTGCCACCGGAGTGATGGTGGTTGGGAAGGGCCTCGGCCTCCAGCTCTTCCCTTTCGGCCTGTCTCCAGACTACTCCTTCGACTCGATCCCCATCGTGGAGTCTCCGTTGGATTGGCGGTTCCTGGCCACCCTCCTGGCCTTGGGACTGGGCGGGTGGGGGCTCTGGCGGGCTCGGCAGGGTTTTCGGAAAGGAAACCGGGCCGCCCAGGTCTTGTTCTTGGTGGTAGCCTGGTATGGCCTCACTATTCTCCCCACCGCGAACATCCTGGTCACCATTGGGTCGATCTTTGGGGAACGGCTGCTCTACTTACCCTCCGTAGCCTTTTGCCTCGCCGTAGGATGGGGACTCTCGCTGGTGATCTCCTCCCAAAAGATCCGGGTACCTGCGGAGGACCAAGATCCACTTGCCGTAGTGCGGTGGCCGGCCCTGCTGGCAACCCTGGCCTGGGGCGCCGTGCTGACGTTTCAAGCTGTCTCTTACTCTCGGGCCTGGGACAACGACATCACCCTGTTCCGCCATGCCGTCCGAGCCGTCCCGAACTCAACCAAGGCCAACCACAAGCTGGGGGAGGAACTTCTCCGGGTTGGTGAGATCGGCCCCGCCCTTCCCTACCTTCGCAGGGCCATCGAGATCGCTCCCGACAACGAATTCGCTGCCCGCACCCTTGAGGTTGCCCGCCAGGAGGTGGCCCGCAGATACCTGCCGGGGAATGGGCTGCCGGCCCCCTTACCCGTGCCGGACGACGACCCGGAGATCCTCTTTCTCCTGGGAAAGTTGAGCCAGGAGAGAGGAGACAGGGATCGGGCTGGTGCCTACTGGCAACTGGCAACACAAGCTGACTCAACCCATGCCCTGAGTCGGGCGAATCTGGGTATTCTGCGGGCTCGCCAGGGGGACACGGCCACGGCTCTGGTCGACCTTCAGGCCGCCGTTGGGCTGGCCCCTGACCTGTGGACTGCCTGGTTCGAGCTCGGACGCATCCACCTGGCTCAGGGACGGACGGAGGCGGCATACGAGGCCTTGGAAAACGTCCTTCTGAACCCCCACGGTGTCTCTCCTGGTCAGCTTCGTTGGGCTCAGGAGGCTTTCTCCCGCTTTCCCCGAGACTGATCAAGAGCGGAAAACCGGGGCTTCCTCCCCAAGGAGCCACCTCCGACCTATAATGCGGGTTTGGGAAAATTCGCGGACCCTGAACCAGGGCTTCGCTCCCGCAACCCTGGTTTTCGAAATGAGACGTTCCTCGCTGGCCTTCCTCCTTTCCACCTCGACCTTCCTTCTGGCCATCGTTCTTCCTCGTCCGGCCCTTGCCCAAGAGGGTACAGATGGTACGCGTCCTTCTTTCGCTGCAGGCGCCGTAAAGGGGGAGATCCGCATCGACGGGCTTCTCTCCGAACCGGCCTGGACGGAAGCGTCTCCGATTTCGGCCCTCACCATGATCGAACCCGAGGAGGGAGGAGTCCCCACAGCGGCCACTCAGGTGCGGGTCCTGGCAAGCGCCAGGTACCTCCTGATCGGGATTACCGCTCTGGATCCCGACCCGGGTGGGATCGTGAGTACCTCCAAGGCAAGAGATCCCCAGCTGCGGTCAGAAGACTACGTGAAAGTGGTTTTTGATCCATTCCTGGATGGGCGTACGGGGTACATCTTCGCCCTGAACCCTGGAGGTGCCCGTTACGATGCCCTGGTGGCCAGGAGGGGCGAGGGGGAAGACCCCCAGTGGGACGCCGTCTGGGAGGCATCAACCGCCAGGGGTCCTGATGGGTGGTCGGCGGAGATCAGGATCCCCCTCCAGAGCCTTTCCTTCGATGGGTCCCTGGACCGTTGGGGCTTCAATGTGGAGCGGCGGGTGGAGCGGCTCCAGGAGGTCAGCCGTTGGGCTTCCCCCTTCCGGGATGCAAAAATCGCTCAGACCATCCGGGCAGGCTTCCTGACGGGGCTTCCCCAGTTCGATACCGGCCTGGGTCTGACGGTTCGGCCCGCCGTGGTGACGGGGGGAGAGCGGAGACGAAACGACGAGGGTCAGCTGGGCTCC
Organism: uncultured bacterium; assembly: GCA_965365235.1. Taxonomy (GTDB): domain Bacteria; phylum Gemmatimonadota; class Gemmatimonadetes; order Longimicrobiales; family Gaopeijiaceae; genus CBDUAX01. The sequence continues at coordinate 1,905 of CBDUAX010000295.1, read as the reverse complement.
TGGGAAGGGACCTTCGAGCCGAGTCTCGATGTCTTTCAACGCCTCGGCCAAAACGCCACGGCCATGGCTACCGTGAACACCGACTTCGCCGAAACGGAGGTGGACACCCGCCGAACCAATCTCACTCGATTCCCTCTTTTCTTCCCGGAAAAGAGGACGTTCTTCCTGGAAGGGTCCGACATCTTCGACTTCGGGATCGGGATGTCCTCCCACCACCAATCCGACGTGGTCCCATTCTTCTCTCGAAGGATCGGTCTGTATGCAGGAGAAACGGTGCCTTTGGAAGCCGGTGGAAAGGTCTCAGGGAAAGCCGGCAGGTTGAACTTCGGCGGTCTTGTGACCCATACAGGCTCCGTTGAGGAGTTGGTGGGGTCCAGCACCATGGGGGCGTTCCGGGTCAAGGCCAACGTCCTGGAGGAATCCACCATCGGGGTCCTGGGTACCTTCGGAGACCCCACCGGAGCTGATGGGAGCTACATGGTGGGAATGGACGCGACCTATCAGACCTCCCGTCTCTGGGGAAGCAAGAACTTCCTCATGGGGGCGTGGGGGCTGGCGACGGACCGGGAAGGCCTGGGGGGGGACAAAACGGCCTTCGGGGCCAAAATCGACTATCCCAACGACACCTGGGACATCGCCCTGACCTACCTCCGGCTCGGTGACGGGTTTGATCCGGCCATGGGGTTCGTTCCCAGGAAGGGGATCCACAAGATCACCGGAGGAGCAAACCTCCGGGACTACACCGAGACCGTTTCCTGGCTCCGCTATGCGTACTATGAGCTCAGGCCAACCGTTGTCTGGAATCTGGACGGGGAGTGGGAAAGCTACCGACTCTTCACAGCCCCCATCAACTGGCGGATGGAGAGCGGAGACCGGCTCGAGGTCAACGCAAACCCTGAGGGAGAGCATCTGACCGAACCCTTCGAGATCTCCGACGGCGTCGTGATCGACCCGGGGACCTACCACTTCATGCGTTATCGTTTGGAGTGGGCCATGGCGACAAAACGCCGGGTCAGCGGTCAGCTCACCTGGTGGTTCGGGGACTTCTACGACGGCACGCTGGACCAGATCCAGGGCAGGGTTCAGATCCGGCCCTCCGAGCTCTTGATCTTCGACCTCTCCGTGACCCGGAACATCGGGGAGTTGGAGGCGGGTGAGTTCGATCAACAGGTCTACGGGCTCCGGGCCCTGGCCAACTTCTCCTCCGACGTCCAGCTGACCTCTTTCATCCAATACGACGACGAGTCGGAAGAGGTGGGCACAAACACCCGGCTCCGATGGACCTTCCACCCCCTCGGTGACCTGTTCCTGGTGTATAACTACAACGTTGTGGATCGGTTGGACCGATGGGCCATGGAGGCGAGTCAGCTTCTTCTGAAGGTCCAATACGCCTTGAGATGGTAGGGCCCCGACAGGAAGCTATCTGAGGGTCTCCTGACACGGTTCGGAATTTTTCCCTGGAATATCGCCGCCTCCCGGTGATATTCTTCCGCTTGTCTCCCGATCAAAGCCGTGGCTGCGACCGTCTACCCGGGCCACACCCGTAAGGCGCCTTTGTCCCCCAAAGCACAGGAGTGCCAAAATGGTTGGAGTCCTCGACCTCTGGCTACCGATCCTCTTGTCCGCGGTGTTCGTCTTCGCGGCAAGCTCCATCATTCACATGTTCCTCCCTTACCACCGGTCCGATTTCAAGGGCCTACCGGACGAGGACGGTGTGATGGATGCCCTACGGGGCTTCAACATCCCTCCTGGGGATTACGCGGTACCCCGGGCCGGGAGCCCCGAGGCGCTGAAGGACGAAGCCTTCCGGGAGAAGGCGACCAGGGGGCCCGTCCTTTTTATGACCGTCTACCCACCGGGGGACCCCTTCAACATGGGAAGCCAGCTCGTCCAATGGTTCCTCTT
>CBDUAX010000294.1:0-6269 GCA_965365235.1 uncultured bacterium | reverse complement strand
CCCCCACACCCTCCACATAGATGTCACCCGAGGAGTCACGGATGGTCACCCCGCCATTGACGCCGGTGATGTCCATCTCACCCTGCGCCCCCTCGACGGTTACGGCACCGTTGACGGATTCCAGGGAGATGCTCCCCCGTCCCCCCTGCAGATGGATGCTGCCATGGATGGTGTTCACATCCACCTCCCCACCGGCCCCGGCAATATCCACTTCTACGGCCATCCCCTCGATGGAGAGATCCATTGTAGTGGGGACGGTCAGCTCGAAGTCCACCGACCCGGCGAACCCCATCCCTCGCTCCGCGCCCACTTCGACGTGGATGGTGCTGCCGCTCCGATCGATATCCACGAACCGGGAGCTGGGGTAGTCGGCACTGATCTGGACTGCATCCCGATCCCAGGTCCGGACCACGACCTCGCCCCGGAAACTCTCCAGGTCCAGTCGAGTCGCACCATTCACATTGATGATGGTGTCGGTTTGTGGAATCAGGGCTGCGGCGCTCAGGGCGCCAACGACGAACGTGGTTAACATGGTCTTTCCTCAGGTGCGCTCAGGTGTTCGCGTAGACTGCCGCGGCGGCTTGGCGAAGCAACTCCACCTTCCGCCTCATATTTTCCTTCAGGAGTCTCCCCAGGAACCGACTCCCTGGATCCTGGGCCAGGGCTTCCTGGGACTCTCGGATGGCTTGATCGATGGTTTGAAGGGTTCCCTCCAGCACCCGGAGCGTTTCCGGGTCCAGAACCTCCCGGCCGGTCTCGAAAATCACCTCCAGGTCGGTGACGGCTTCTTCGTACCCACCCAAAACTGTCTCCCACCCCGCCGGGGTCACGAACGACTCCAGGGCAGGCTCAGAGGCCACCTCCATCCCCCCCTGCCCCCCCAGAGAGAGGATGCTCCAGACGAACCCCCCCGAGAGGAGGGCCAGCGCCACACTGGCGGCAAGCAGTTGCCAGGCCGAGAAGGTGATTCGTCTCCTCAGCCGTTCCGTCTCCACCCGGCGGCCGGAACTCCTCCCCGTATCCCCACCGGTCAAACGCCACTCGATCTGGGGCCAGAGGTCTCTGGACGGTTGGGCTTCCATCGGCAACTCCCCCACAGCATCCAGAAGAGAGCCGAGGGCTTCCAGCTCCCTCTGACATTCGGTGCACTCCACCAGGTGGACACGGACCCTCTCCCTCTCCTCCGCAGGAAGGAGATCCTCCCGAAAGTCCTGAAGCGTGTCGAAGTCCACATGCCGGCTCATAGGCCCAGTTTCTCCCTCATCATCTTCCTTGCCCGGTGGATCTGGGCCTTTACGGTGCCCAGTGCCACACCCTGCATTTCGGCGATTTCGTCGTACTTGTACCCCTCGATATCCCTCAAAATCAGTACGGTTCTCGCCCCTTCTGGAAGGGCGGCGATGGCTCTCTCAATGTCCACCCTCGTCCCTGGCATCTCCCGAGTCACTCTGCCAAGGAACTCCCCGGGATCTTCCACCAGATGCTCCCGGGACTCCCTTCGACCCTTGGCCCGGCCGTCTTGGAGGACGACGTTCACCGCCAACCGGTGGAGCCATGTAGTGAACCGGCTCTCGCCCCGGAAGCTCTTGATCCGCTCCCAGGCCCGGACGAAAACGTCCTGGGTCAGCTCCTCGGCCCTCTGGGGGTCTCTGGACATCCTCAGGCAAAGGGCATAGATGCGGCCCACCAGCCTTCGGTACAGGGCCTCAAAGGCCCGTGCGTCTCCGGACTGGGCGAGCTGAACCAGGCTCTCCGTTCGCACCGAGGTCTCGGTGCCGACATCCTGGGCCTTCGTCAGGGGAAGGGCGCCCATCCGGTCTCCAGAGGAGGGTTCGTCTTTCTTCACACCCTTTGATCCCTCATCAGCGGGTTTTGTTTGAACGGGACTATTGAATTGGTGTCAGAAGCGCCTGGAACGACGGGTGATCCCGCAGCGGCCTGAAGATGGGATCCAGCGCCAACTCGGCCCGGGTCAGCGTGGAGGGAACAGCCAGCGCCGCCTCCAACTGCTCCACGGCCATGTCCAACTCCCCCAGGAGGACCAGGGAGACCGCCAGATCCCGCAAATGGTTGGCCCCTTCGTAGGCATCAGCGGTTACCGGGAGACTGGTCACGGCCTTGAACCCTTCCGAGAGGGCGGAGAACCCCTCTCCGGCCAGGGCGTAGGCGATCCCCAGTTTCGCGTTCGCCCGGGCGATGACCCCCGTCTGGACCGGCCCCGGGTTCGCTCTGGCCTGGGCGAGAACCGCTTCACTGGCCAACCGCAAAGAGTCGGCGTAGGCGTCTCGGAGCTCGGTGTTTCCCATGAGGTGGTAGAGGATGGCCAGGCGCTCATGGTTCTGGCCGGCTCCCAGCGGGCGGTCTCGGTCCGGTGCCGCAATCGAGTCGGTGGGTGCTGCTTCGGGTCCCCCCCCGAGGGAGGTGTCCTCCGCCCCAGGCGAGCGCACGCGGGCCAATCTCCCCTCCAGGGCCCCCTCGAGGTCCCCCCGATAGTAGGCCAGCTCCGACTCCAGAAGGGTTCGGATCATGGGATTCAGGGTACGCAAGCCTTCGAAGTATTCCCGAGCCGCCACGGTGTCCCCGGTCATGGCCAGGCGAAGCCTCAGCCGGTCCCGATGAACGCTGGGGACCTCCGGGGCCAGGGTGGCCGCCAGCTGGAAAGCGTCATTTGCCTCGTCGAATCGGCGCATCCTGAAGAGGGTTTCTGCCAGGAGGTAGTTGAGGTTGTAGGACCGGGGATCCAGTTGCACGGCCCGCCGGAACTCCTCGACGGCTTCCTCCCAACGGCCCTCTCGCCTGAAAATCAGTCCTATGGCGCTGATGACGTCGGCATCACTTGGCTTGAGGTTCTCGGCCTGCCGGAAATACCGAAGCGCTTCTTGTGAATCCCCCCGCCCATAGAAATAGAAGAACCCCTGGGCCAGGAGTGCCTCCACGGCATTGGGGGCCAGCTCCAGAGCCCGGTCCAAGGCCTCCCGGGCCAGCTCGGCCTGGTCCTGTGACCCTGGGAAATTCCAGAAGAGCCACATCCTGGCCTGGGAAAGAGCCGCATGGGCCTGAGCAAAGTCAGGTGCCAGCTCGGTGGCCTCCTGGAAGAGCCGGGTCGCCCGCACGGCGTTGACGCGGTTCTCCCGAAGGTCCCAATGGGCAATCCCCTCAGCCCATCGGTTGTAGGCCTCGCCTGAAACCGGCGCCGGGGCTTCCAGTTCCTGCACCTCCGCCGAGGTGAGTTGAAGCCGGAGGGCCCGGGCGATCTCCTGGGCGATCTCGCTCTGTACCAGGAAGATGTCCCCTTCCTGCCGATCGAAGTCCTGAGACCAGATGTGGTCGTCGCTCCGGGCATCGATGAGCTGGGCCACCACCCGGATGCTACCTCGATCCAGTTGGCGCCGAACACTCCCCTCCAGGATGGAGCCGGCCCCCAGCTCCAGGCCGATCTCCTGCAAACTCTTATCTGAATCGCGGTACTGCAGGACGGTCGTCCGCGAGATGACCTGCAAGCTATCGATCTTGGCCAGATGGTTGAGGACGTCGTCGTGGATCCCATTGGCCAGGAATCCGCTTTCATCCGTTCCATCCAGGTCCACGAAGGGAAGGACGGCCACCCTGAGGGGATTCAGGCCTGCCAGGTCTTGATCGGCCTCAGGGGCTGAGGAGAGGGACCACTCGAAAGCGAAGAAGGCGGCGATCGCCACCAGGGCGCCGCTGAAGAGGAGGAGGGCTGCCGAAACGAAGGGCGTACTCCCGGGTTTTTGCCCCTCCCCCGCCTCTTCCAAGGCTTGGGTCCGGACCACCCCGGAGGCGGTGAAATCGAATACCCAGGCCAGAATGAGCGTAACCGGAAAGCCGATGAGGGCCAGAGCGATGACCCAGCGGATCGTCCATTCCTCCAGCCCCAGAGCCGGGATGATGATATCCGCCGCCTCCAGGATGGCAAACGCCACGGCGGCGTAGACCACCGCCACCCTGGCCACATGCCGACGACCGGCTTCCTGGAGGAGGGACTTGAGACTGAGCAACGGGACATCCCCGTGTTTAGGGGCGCAGTGTGTGGCTCGCTGGGCTGGGTCCGAACCATCTTCCACCCGAGTTCTTACTCCTTACGTAACGTACCCCTGGGCAGTTCCGTTCGATAGAAGCTGGGCAGGTGCCGAGGGTCGGTCTGGTGTCAAGGAGGGGAGACGGAGTGGATCAAGATCCCGCCTGGGAGGGGGGGGCGGCCGGGACCCGGCTGGGAGCGATGGTGTCAGCCTGTGGACCCGAGATTCCCCGGCAGGGGAAGTTTCAGATCGGGGGGGAGGAGCTCTTGAGCCATCTTCCTGAGGATCGAGGCAAGACGAACATTTCCCTCCCGCTCCGCCCGGTCGGCGGCTCGAAGGAAGTACTGAACCCTGCTCTCGGTGCTCATCTTCCGGGCTCCTGGGTGGCCTCACCGGTTTCTTCTACCTTTCTAAATCCTTACGTCGAGTGGGGGGTTCCCGTTTCAGGCTGGGGTTTGACCGGCATGCAGTTTGGGACTCGAGGGCGGCCTTCTCCACGACCTGCTTGCCATCGGGAGTGAGGTCGTTGAATGATTCCGCCACCCACCAGCTCGAAGACAGCGGTGTCTTTTCCGAGGATGAGGTGTATCAGGCCTGCGAGTGCCACCGGCGCATAATGGGAAACGATGGGGCCCGGCCGATCCATCGCCTCATCCGCCGCACCCCTCTGAAGAGGAGGTTGGTAGCTTGGCTGAGAATACCCTACCGGAGACCAGGATCAAGGTTCGAGGTGCACTCACCGGTCTTTGGCGAATCGCTGTCTACTACGCGATCCTCTTTACTTCCTCCTACCTGCTGGCTCGGTTCTTCCCAACCTTCGAAGAGGTGGTCTTCGGGGGCCTCGAGCGCCTCTCGGCACAGGACCCGGTAGGCAGACAATTTACCCAGGACGCCGTTACCAGCACCCCGTTTTCTGAGCTCTTCGCCCAGGAGGGAGGGGGACGGCTCTTCGCCCTTCACGCGACGATTACCCTCATCGGCGCTCTGGCCCTCATGATTCCGGTGGCGTGGGTCTATCTCCTGACCAAACAACGGAGGGGATACGACGAGTCCGTAGTCCAGGCCATGCTGATCCTTCCCATCGCCGTGGCAGGAATCGTCTTTATCGTTCAGTTCAGCCTGGCCCTGGCCTTTTCGCTTGCTGGGATTGTGGCCGCAGTCCGGTTCAGAAGCACGCTGAAAGACACCAAAGATGCAGTGTATGTCTTCCTCGCCATCGGGGTGGGGTTGGCTTCGGGAGCCTTCGTGTTGGGGGTCGCCGCCATCCTCTCCCTCGTTTTCAATGCGGTCATCCTCTACCTCTACTGGTCGAACTTCGGCAATATCTACGCCGATCAGCGCAGTCGAACGGGGGCAATGGGGCTGGCCGACGTGCTGGCCGGTCCCGGATCGGCCGCCGATGCCATCACCATTGGCGACGGCCAACTCCTGGAAGCGATGACGCAAGAGGAGATTCGGGATGTCGCCACTCGGGTGGCCCGGATGGAGCGTTACCTCGATGCGGAATCCAAACTCCGAAAAAGGGACCGCCTCAACGGGCTTCTGATCGTACATGCCGAGCAGTTGGTGGGAGCCCAGGCCCTGGTGGACGAGATCTTGGCCGAGATGGCCAAGCGGTGGGAGTTGGCTGAGATCCTCCCGGGAAGCGGCACCACGTCCGCTCTGGAATACATCGTCCGGTTGAAGCCGGGTGAATCTCCGGCAAGGCTCCTCGAACTGCTTCAAAGCGCCCCAGGCCGCCAGATTCTGGCAGCTGAATACCGATCTCTCGAAGGGCTCGCAAACAGTCGATGAAGCTCCGTAACGTTCCGCGCTCTCGGACCCACTTGCCCGAAGGAAGGCCAACATCGAAAAGACGGGCCTGGCTCTTTCCAATGCTCTTCCTGACGGCCGGAGCGGGGATCACCGTGCCCCTGACCCAGGCCCTCCTTGACCAATTCGACTTCTCGGAGGATGGAGGGACTCAGAATAAGTTGTCCCGACGCCTGGAGGAGATTTCCGGTCTGGCCTTGACCCCCCAGGGGCGTGTCCTCGCCCACCAGGACGAGCGGGCCGTTGTCTATGAGCTTGACCCCCATTCAGGGGAGATTCTCAAAGCCTTTTCCGCCGGAGTCGGCGGGGTTTTGGGGGACTTCGAGGGCATTGCCGTGGCCGGCGAGCGGCTTTTCCTCATGACCTCCTCGGGGGAGTTGGTGGAGACGACGGAGGGAGATGACGGGGAGGCCCGTG
>CBDUAX010000293.1:0-6275 GCA_965365235.1 uncultured bacterium | reverse complement strand
CGTTGTAGTTGGACGCCATGGTGAACCCGTACGCACCCGCCACTCCCACCGAGAGAAGCTCCCCTGCCTTCGGAAGGGGTAACTCCCGGTCCCTGGCCAGAAAATCACCTGTCTCACAGATGGGCCCCACCACATCCACGGGCTTGGTTTCTCGGTCCCTGGAGTCCCTCACAGGCCTCAGCGGATGGTAGCCATCATAAAGGCTGGGACGAATCAGCTCCGTCATCCCACCGTCGGTGATCACGAAGGTTTTTGTCCCCGACACCTTCAGACTCTGCACCCGGGTCACGAGCACCCCGGCCTCCCCCACTAGACTCCTGCCCGGTTCCAGAATCAACCGCAGTCCGGTCCCTTCCAGAAGGGGGACCACGGTTTCGGCCAGCGCCTGGATGTCCATCCCCTCCCCGGAGTACGGAACGCCGAAGCCGCCTCCGAGATCCAGGTACTTCAGGTGGATCCCATCCTTTTTCAGGAGATGGACGACCTCCAGGACCGACCTGAGGGCCTTCTTATACGGTCGTGGGTCCACAATCTGAGAACCGATATGGACATCGATTCCTTTGGGGAGGAGGTGCGGGCGAGTCGCCGCCCATCGATATAGCCCTACCGCAACCGGGACCGGGAGGCCGAATTTGGTTTCGGCATGGCCCGTCCGGGTGTACTCGTGGGGCGTGGGAGAGTGGATATCGGGATTGACCCGGATCCCGAAGGGTGCTCGTCCATCCCTCTCACGGGCCAACTCCTCCAACCGATGAAGCTCGCCGGTTGTCTCGACGTTGAATGAGTAGATCCGAGCGTCGAGTCCCGCCTTCAGCTCTTCCTCCGTCTTTCCCACCCCGGCAAAAACGATCTTCCCCGGCTTGATGCCAGCTTTTTGGGCACGGAAAAGTTCACCGCCGCTGACGATATCGGCTCCCGTCCCAAGGGCCGCCAAACGATTCAGGAGGGCCAGGTTTCCGTTTGCTTTCACCGAGTAGGCGAGGAGGAGATCTGACCCGGCAAAGGCCTCCTGGAAGGCCTGGACTCGGCCCCGGATGAAGTCGAAGTCGTACAGGTAGAGGGGGGTCCCGAAGCGATCGGCAAGCTCCTCCACGCAGAATGGACCGCAGTGGAGTCGGCCGTCTTTCCTGGGAAAGGGCCCCGAGTTTCCGGTCATGTCCGAGCTCCAGGGTTCTGGGAGGGGGCTGGGGCCGTCCGGTGAGGGAACCAGCCCCTCGGTTCCGTCGTCAATACGCCTTCGACCAGACCGCCTCCACCTTCGCTTCCCCACCCCCAATGCACTTCGTGGGTGGTGTTTCCGAGGCGAACTCCGGATCAGGGATCACCCGAAGGGTGGCCTTCGTCTGTTCCTTGACCATCTCTTCCACGGCCGGATCCCCATTCCAACCGGTATAAACAAACCCTCCTTTGCCCTCCATGATCTCCTTCAACTCGGACAACTCCGTGACCCCTCTGTACGAGTTGGCCTCTCGACGGTCTCGGGCCGCTTCAAGGAGGGCCGTCTGGAAGTCCTCGAGTCTCTGGGGCATCTCAGAAATCACCTGAGCCTCCGGGAGGAAGTCCTTTCGTTTCTCCTCCCCGAAGGTGACCCGTCGGGCCAAAACTGCCTGTCCCTTCGCCAGATCCTTCGGGCCGACCTCCACCCGGAACGGCACACCCTTTCGCTCCCACTCCCAGAACTTCGCACCTGGTGTGAGATGGTCCCGACCATCGAGCTTGACCCGCACCCCCAGATCCTTCAGCTGGGCGACGAGTTGATCGGCTTTATCGCGGACCGCTACCCCCTCTTCCTCTTTCCGCCAGATGGGGATCACCACTACCTGGGAGGGGGCCAATCGGGGCGGGACGGCGATCCCCGTCGCCGTGGGTCATGACCATCCCGCCGATCATCCGAGTGCTGACTCCCCAGGACGTATTCCAGGCGTACTCTTCCTTCCCTTGCTCCGACTGGAACTTGAGGTCGAACTGCCGGGCGAAATTCTGGCCAAGAAAGTGGGAGGTCCCGGCCTGAAGGGCCTTGTTGTCCTGCATCAAGGCCTCGCATCCATGGGTCCGAACGGCGCCGGCAAACTTCTCGGATTCCGACTTCACGCCGGTAAGAGGGGGCATCCCCACGTAGTCTTCCATGAACGTGCGATAGACCCCGAGCATCTGAAGGGTTTCGGCCTCCGCCTCCTCCTTGGTGGCGTGAGCGGTATGACCCTCCTGCCAGAGAAACTCCGCCGTCCGCAGAAAGAGCCGGGTCCGAAGTTCCCAGCGCATCACGTTGGACCACTGGTTCATGAGCACGGGAAGGTCCCGGTAGCTCTGAACCCACTTGGCATACATATGGTAGATGATGGTCTCGGAGGTCGGGCGGATGACGAAGGGTTCCTCCAACTCCTTGCCACCGGCCTGGGTCACCACCGCCAGCTCCGGGGCGAACCCCTTTACGTGGTCCTTCTCCCGCTCGATGAAGCTCTGCGGGATCAAGAGTGGGAAATAGGCATTCTCGTGGCCGGTGTCTCTGAACATCTGATCCAGAGCCCTCTGCATGTGCTCCCAGATCCCGTAGCCCCAGGGCCGGATCACCATGCTTCCCCGTACCGGGGAATAGTCGGCCAACTCAGCCTCCTGCACGACTTCGTTGTACCAGGCGCTGAAGTCCTCCTCGCGCGGGGTCAGCCCTTTCTTGTCAGCCATTTGGATCTTTCGGTTCGGTGAAGGTACCGGGTTTCTGGCTCTTCCGAGCCCGATGAAGCTCACGAAGATAAACACTCCCCCCCGGAACGATGAAGAGGAGGAGGGATGCGATCGCCCAGGTGGTCCGGAAGGGAAAGGAAAAGGAAGCGGCCAGGATCCACGCAACCAGGATCCCACCAACCAGGGCCAGGATCAGGGCGAAGAAGAGGATGATGATCTCCAATACGTTCAAGCGCTGGATGGTCCAGCCCAGGGCCTTCCGTTTCTCCTCCGCCCGGGCTTCTGCTGCCCGGGCCTTTTTTCGGTCAGTCTTCCTGCCCATCGAGGCCCTTCCCCGCCCTCAACTCCACCAGTGGCACCTCTTTCTCTCCTCCTGACTGCATGTCCCGGACGACAGCCATCCCTCGCTCCACCTCTGAGGGCCCCAGGATTACCACCCACCTGGCGCCTTCCACCGAAGCGGCCGAGAACTGCTTCTTGACCGACTGGGGGCGGAGACCATACAGCACCCGCCGCCCGAGAGCTCGGTGGGCCTGGGCCAACTCCAAAGCCAAGAGTCGCAGCTTCGGATCGATGGTCACGAAGAATACGTCTGCATCCCTCCCCGTGGAGGGGAGGAGGCCCCGGTCTGCCAGGAGTTCCGTCAGGACCACATCTCCCATTCCGAATCCCACTGCAGGAAGGGGATCACCCCCCACCAATTCCAGGAGCCGGTCGTAGCGCCCACCCCCGCAAATGGCCCTGACCTCCCCTCGCCGATCGAAAAACTCGAACACAATGCCCGTGTAGTAGGCCAGCCCCCGAACAATCTTGAGGTCGAACTCCACGAAATCCCAAAGGCCGAGAGCCTGAAGGATCTCTCGGTACTCGGAGAGCTCCCGGAGGATCTTCGCCACGTCGGGAACGTCTCCGTACGATGCCTCCACTGTTGCCAAGCCGTCCCCCTGGAAGAGCCCCAGGACCTTATCGGCCACCTCCTCCGCCAGCCCGCACTCGCCCTGCAGCCGGTCCCGGCTTCGGTCCGGCTCCTCCCTCTCCAGCTTGTCGATGACAGAGAAGGTTGCCTGGTGCCGATCCTCGGGCACACCCACGGCTTTGAGAAGAGCCGAGAGGAGCCGGCGATCCGAAACCCTGGCCTTGAAGTCAGCTTGTCCGAGACCCAAGGCGCGGAGGGCATCGATGGCCACAGCGAGGACCTCGGCATCAGCTCCGACCCCCGCTTCTCCCACGATGTCCACGTTCCACTGGAAGTGCTCCCTCAGCCTACCCCTTTGCTGACGCTCGTAACGGAATAGCTGAGGAAGTGTGAACCAACGGATCGGTTTGGGCATGGCCCGACTTCGATCCCCAAGGATCCGGGCGAGGGAAGGGGTCATCTCGGGACGAAGCGTGATCTCCCGCCCACCCTTGTCCTGGAAGTTGTACAACTGACCGACGATCTCCTCCCCGCTCTTCTCCACGTAGAGATCCAGGATCTCCAAAGGAGGGCCATCGTACTCCTGGAAGCCGTAGGAAAGAGCGGTCCTTCGCCACGCATCAAAAACGTGGGCGCGTGTCCGTAGGGCTTCGGGGGGGAAGTCCCGGAATCCGGGAATCCTCGGAAATGCCTTGTCCTTTGCCATGGCGGCGAATCTACCCCGGGTACAGGAAGATGGGAACCGGGGCGGGAGACACAGGGTGGGCCCGCCCAGAGGTGGAGAAGCTTCTACTCCGCTCCGTAGGGGACGATACCCAGAACGTTCATGGCATCCCCGACCGTGTGGTGCGATCCGGTGACCACAACCGAGCCCTCACCCGCCGCACTTCGTGCAGAGGCCAAGGCATCCTCGAAATTCGGGAGGATGTGGAGGTTCAACTCCGGGTCCACAGCTCCCGCAGCCTCCAGTGGGTGCCACCGACGCTCCGGGGGGACACTGGGAGGCTGGGTCAAAACCGCCTCCCGGGTCATGCCGAAGAGAGGGGGAAGCATGGAGCGCCAATCCTTGTCACCCTGAATCCCCACCAGGAGGACCACCGGGTCCGGAAGACCCAAGAGAGGGAGGCTCTGGGCCAAGGCCGCGACACCGGCCACATTGTGGGCGACGTCGAACACCCAGACTCCATCCGGGAGATTCTCGATCTGAATCCTCCCTGGCCAAACCACGTCGGCCACCCCTTCCATGACGGCTTCCTGGTCTGGGTGGAGTCCGGGGGGCAGAAGTTCCAGGCATCGAACGGCCAAAGCCACGTTTCCGGCCTGGTGAGCCCCGGGCAGGGGAGAGATCAACGGCAACTCACCCCATGCCGAGGTGGCCAGGGTGAACGCGTTTCCTCGGGGGGCCACCTCCAGCTCCTGGATCACTAGCGCCGGATCGATGGCGTGGAAGGGCGAATCCAGTTTCTCCGCACGAGCCCGGAAGAGCCCAAGGAGTTCCGGGTCCCTTTCTGCAGTAACCACAGGGACGCCCCGCTTGATGATTCCCGCCTTCTCCGACGCGATCTCAGAAAGGGTATCCCCCAGGTATTCGGAGTGGTCCAGCGCTACGTTGGTGATGGCCACCAACTCAGGGGAGATGACGTTGGTGGAGTCCAAACGTCCGCCGAGGCCGACCTCCACCAGTGCGACATCGACCTGGGCCCGGGCGAACAGATGGAATGCCAGGACCGTGGCGGCTTCAAAAAAAGTCAAACCCGCATCGTGAAGGAGAGACCGGACTTCTTCCCCCGCAGCCTCCAGTTCCTCCGCCGAGACCGGGACCCCATTGATCTGGAATCGCTCCCGGAATGAACAGAGGTGTGGAGAGGTATACAGGCCGACCCTCTTCCCATGGTGACCGAGGACACTTCCCAACACCGCCACCACAGATCCCTTCCCGTTGGTCCCGCCAACATGGACGGTAGGATATTTCCGATGTGGATTACCCAGGAGGTCGAGGGCATCCACGGTTCGGCCAAGCCCCCACTCGACCCCAACTGAGAGGGGCGGGAGGACCCGATCGAGGCGCACGTCGCCGCCCCCCTGGAGAGCCTTCCCCCCCGTGGAGAAGTGCGTATCCGGGGGAACCTTCACGCCGTCTCTTCCCACCCGGCCCACATGTGTCTGAGAAGGGAAGCTACCCGGGCTTTCATTTCGCGCCGATCCACGACCCGGTCCAACATCCCATGTTCCATGAGGAACTCGGACCGCTGGAAGCCGCTGGGAAGCTCTTGTTTGATGGTCTCTTCAATCACTCGAGGGCCCGCGAATCCTATGAGAGCCCCGGGTTCGCCGAGATTGACGTCGCCCAACATGGCGAATGAAGCAGTGGTGCCACCGGTGGTGGGATCGGTCAGGATCGAGATGAAGGGAAGCCCGGCCTCGTGGAGGCGAGCCAGGACAGAGGAGGTTTTGGCCAACTGCATCAGTGAGTAGATCCCCTCCTGCATCCGCGCCCCTCCCGAAGCGCTCACAAGGATGAGGGGACATTGAAGCTCCAGGGCCCTACGACCGATCCGGGCGACCTTCTCCCCCACCACAGATCCCATCGACCCCCCCATGAACCGGAAATCCATGACGCCGAGGCAGACCTGGATTCCGTCAAGGGTACCCTCCCCCACCAACACCCCGTCCCCCA
>CBDUAX010000292.1:0-6294 GCA_965365235.1 uncultured bacterium | reverse complement strand
ATCCTGGAGATGAAGGCCCGGATGGGCCTCCATCTCAACCGGGAAACCAACCTGGCCCGAATCGGAGAGGTGGTTGGATCGGGGGCTCATCTTGCCTTCGCCGACACCGCTGCAAGCCGCTCCATCACCCTGCCAAGGGACCGAGCCGGTCTGATCCCGGTGGATCCTCGGGAAACCCAGCGCATCCTCCATGTGATCTACGGTCGCCCTGGCGACCTCCTGGCCGGGAGGAGCATGAGTGCCTCCCTTGGGGAGTACTTCCCCCTTGTTTTGACCCGGCGTCTGGGTCCCGATAGTCCCTCCGCCCTCTATTCGTCTTTGGAGTGGACCGCCGGGGAGGTCGACCTGGTGGTGGTGAGCGCTTTTGTACCTCCACGCTCCGGTGCCGGGGAGGTCGCGGTACCGGACCCACTGGCCCGTTTCATTTCTCAGAGCCAGGGACGACGGCCCATCGCGGTCATTTCCTTCGGAAACCCCTACCTGCTCTCTGCTTTCCCGGAGCTGGGGACCTACATGGTCGCCTGGGGGTCTCGGGAGGTTTCCCAGAGGGCAGCGGCAAAGGCCCTGGTGGGCGTCACCCCCATCTCGGGCCGGTTGCCCATCTCCATCCCATCTTTGCATGAAATCGGTGAGGGTTTGTCTCGGGAGGCGAAGGATGACGTGCCGCTGTTGGGCGCCCAAACGGATCAACTTCTGGAGGTCGGAGTGGTCCGGGGAAGGGTGCCGATAGAAGAAACGAGTCCTGGTCCTGAGCCAGGGGTAGATCCGTATTCTACTTCCAGGGCCGAAGCCCAGGCCGAATGCTCCAGGCGGCCGGACTTGAGGGGGCTTGTGGCCATCTGTCAGCGAGTGGGTGGCGCCGTGGTGTCCGATCTGGAGGTGGATCCAGCGTCGGTTGGGTTCGATGCCTCGGCCTTTTCGTTGGTGGACTCCCTCCTCCTCCAAGCCGTGGCCGATTCCGCCTCTCCCGGACTCGCCATCGCCGTAGGACGTCACGGGAAGCTGGTCCGGCTGCGGGGGTATGGGGCCCTGGACTGGGAAGAGGATGCCTTGCCTGCTACTCCAGCCTCCATCTGGGACATGGCATCGGTCACCAAGGTCTCCACTACGACCACAGCCGCCATGATTCTCGCGGAAGCCGGCCGCCTGGATCTGGACGCCCCGGTGGTTTCCTACCTTCCCTGGTGGTCCAGGGGAGATTCACGGAAGGAGGCTGTCACCGTTCGGCAACTACTGATTCATCGAGGCGGCCTGCCACCTTTCATTCGCTTCTTCGAATCGGTGGAGGGAAGGGAAGCGTACCAGGATACCATCGGAGGCCTGGCCCTCCAGTATGATCCGGGTGACTCCACGGTCTACTCCGACATCGGCATGATGACGGTGGCCTTCATCGTGGAGGAGTTGACCGGGACCGACCTGCACACCTTCCTGGATCGGCGGGTGTGGGAGGGGCTGGGCATGCAGGACACCGGGTTCAATCCCGATCCCGCGCTCCTCCCCCGAATCGCTCCCACCGAGGTGGACGACTACTTCCGGTTCACCCATGTTCGCGGCGTGGTCCACGACGAGAACGCCTATGCCCTTGGGGGGGTGGCGGGCCATGCCGGGCTATTTTCCTCCGCCCGTGACCTGGCGGTTTTTGCGCAAACACTTCTTTCTCGGGGCACCGCGCCACCCTGTGACGGCTCAGCCGGGTCCGGTGTTCCCTGCTCCATTCCCCGACCGGGGGCCTACCGGATCGCGGCTCCCACCAGCGTAGAGTTGTTTACGCGGAGGTTTGATTCCTCAGCCTCTCGGGCCCTGGGATGGGACACCCCCTCCGAAGGTTCCTCCAGCGGGGATTACCTCTCATCCAGGGCTTTTGGACATACCGGATTTACTGGAACCTCGTTCTGGGTGGACCCGGAGTTGGATCTTTTTGTCGTTTTGCTCACCTCTCGAACCAACCCGACACGGGAGAACGGGAGGCACGTCCCCCTACGCCGAGCGGTCCACGACGCCGTTGCCGGGGCCATATCGGATCTAGCTGTTCAAAAACGAAACTGGTGAGCGACTCTCGAACCGGAGGTCTACGCCGTGCGTCATAGATTGGAGCAGGTTCCGGTGGTCATCATGGAGAGCCACGAGGAGATGGCGCGTGACGTGGCCGGACGCATCGCCTCCGTCATCCGGGACCGAAACGCCAAGGGGAAGAAGGCCGTTCTGGGACTGGCCACGGGGTCCACACCCATCGGGGTATACCGGGAGCTGGTTCGCCAGCACCGGGAAGAGGGATTGGACTTCTCCGAGACCATCACCTTCAACCTCGACGAGTATTTCCCCATGGAACCGGATAGCCCCCACAGCTATGCCCGGTTCATGTGGGAAAACCTGTTCGAGGACATCAACATCCCTCCCGAGAATGTGCATATCCCGGACGGCACGGTCCCCCGGGATGATCTGGAGGAATACTTCGCCGACTACGAAGCGCAGATCGAAGCGGCCGGCGGGGTGGATTTTCAACTCCTGGGAATCGGCCGGAGCGGCCATATCGGGTTCAACGAACCGGGCTCCCCCAGGGAGGCCCGGACTCACCTGGTCTTCCTCGATACCATCACCCGGGCCGATGCAGCGTCCGACTTTTTCGGGGAAGAAAACGTACCCCTGGAAGCTGTGACCATGGGGGTTGCCTCCATCCTCGACGCCCGGGAGGTGGTCCTCTTGGCTACCGGGGAGCACAAAGCTCACGTGGTCAAAAGGGCCGTGGAGGGTCCGGTCCATCCCGACGTGGCTGCCACCTACCTCCAGGAACACCCCAACGCCACGATGTACCTGGATCCGGCAGCTGCCGCCGAGCTTACCCGGGTCGCGACGCCCTGGCTCCTGGCAGAGGTGGAGTGGAACCGGGACCTGGAGAACCGGGCGGTCATCTGGCTGAGCGAACGGGTGGGGAAATCCGTCCTCCGCCTGTCGACCAGAGACTATCGGGACAACCACCTCAGCTCCCTGGTCGCCCGCTACGGATCGGCGGGGCCACTGAACGGTGCCGTGTTCAACCGGCTCATCTCGAAGATTCGAGGAAAGAGGAAGCTCCCCACCGGCCGGAAGGTGGTGGTGTTCAGCCCCCACCCCGATGACGACGTCATCTCCATGGGCGGGATCCTGCGGAAGCTGGCGGACAATCGGAACCAGGTGACGGTCGCCTACCAGACCTCGGGAAACATCGCCGTATTCGACCACGAGGTTCGACGATATCTGGACTTTGTGGAGCGGGGAGAGGCGGCCCTTGGCGGGGACACCGGGGATGTGAAGAACCAGATCGCCAAGGTCCGAGCCGCCTTGGCGGAGAAAGCCCCCGGGCAGATGGACATCCCCGAGGTTCTGGAGTTGAAAAGGGTCATACGGGAGACCGAGGCGGTTTCAGCGCTGGAGAGTGCGGGTCTGGGGAGTGGAAACGCTCGCTTTCTCAACCTGCCCTTCTACCAGACGGGGAAAGTGCGGAAAGATCCCATCACCGAAGCGGACGTGGAGATCATCCTGGCCCTGTTGGAGGAGCTCGAGCCAGATCTGGTCTTCGCGGCAGGTGACCTGTCCGACCCGCATGGGACCCATCGGATGTGTCTGGATGCGGTGGAGAGGGCGTTGCACCGATACACCGGCCCCCCCCCAGACCTCTGGCTGTATCGAGGTGCCTGGCAGGAGTGGCCCCTCTCCGAGGCGACGGTCCTGGTCCCCCTCTCGGAGGGAGAGCTACGGCGGAAGATCCTGGCGATCTTCAAGCATCAATCCCAAAAGGACAAAGCCCCCTTCCCGGGGGCAGACGATCGGGAATTCTGGCAGCGCACCGAACAAAGGAACCGGGGCACGGCGGACCTCATGGCCCGCCTGGGGCTGCCCGCTTACTACGCAATGGAAGCCTACGTAGTGATCCGGGGTGGAAGGCGGGTCGAGAATCCGGTGGTGGCGACCTCCAGCCTCGGCCGCAACTGATGCCCGTTCTTGCTTGGAGTAACCAGGGGTTCACGACCAGACCCCCGAGTCCCGAGACCTCAACCCCGGCTGGAAGAGCCCGTCGATGAACCCCTTCACCCCCCTGGATCTGGCCGTCCTTCTCCTTTATCTGGCCGGGGTTACCGCCTGGGGGGCGTGGTTGGGAAGGGGCCAGGCAAGCGGGACCGACTATTTCCTGGGGAACCGGGAGCTACCCTGGGGGGCAGTGATGCTCTCGGTGGTGGCTACCGAGACCAGCACCCTCACCTTCCTCAGCATCCCAGGCGTGGCCTACCTGGGAAGCTTCACCTTTCTTCAGCTCACCATGGGGTACCTGGCCGGACGGATCGTGGTTTCGGTCCTCCTCCTCCCTGCGTACTTCAAGGGTGAGCTCACCACGGCCTATGCCCTTCTGGAAACCCGATTCGGTGTCGGAGCCCGCAGGTTCACGTCGGCCATCTTCATGGTCACGCGCCTCCTGGCCGATTCGGTGCGACTCTTCGCTACGGCTATCCCCCTGGCGCTGGTGACCGGTTGGCCCTACCCCCTCTCCATCGCGGTTATCGGGGCCCTCACCCTGGTTTACACCTACTTTGGCGGCATCAAGGCGGTGGTCTGGGTGGATGCACTTCAGATGGGCCTCTACCTGGTGGGCGCCCTGGTTGCGGCGGTGGCGCTTCAGAACCTCGTTCCCGGGGGATGGGTGGAAATCCTGGGTTCGGCCAGGGAGGCCGGCAAGCTTCAGACCCTGGACTTCCAGCTCGACCTCTCGGTCCCATATACCTTCTGGGCGGGCCTCTTGGGTGGCGGTTTCCTGACCATGGCCTCCCACGGCACGGACCAACTCATCGTTCAACGCCTCCTGACCTGTAGGGATCTCCGGGCATCCCAGAAGGCGCTCATCGGAAGTGCCATCAGCGTCATGGCGCAGTTCGTGGTCTTCCTCACGGTCGGGTTGGGCCTCTGGGTCTTTTATGGGGGACGAGCCTTCGAGCGGACAGACGAGATCTTCGCCCTCTTCATCGTTCAGGAGCTACCCCCTGGAATCACCGGGCTCCTCATCGCAGGGATCTTCGCTGCAGCCATGTCGTCCCTTTCTTCCTCCATCAACTCGTTGGCCTCCGCCTCGGCGTACGACTTCTGGGCTCCGTTGAAGGGGGCCGTGGACCAGGAGGCGAGGATCCTGAAGGCCGGAAAACGGTTCACCCTGCTCTGGGCCGGCCTCCTCATCGGTGGGGCCATCCTCTTCATCCCGCTGAGCCGCGGAACCACTGCGGTGGAGGTGGCGCTGGGGATCGCCTCAGTGGTTTATGGGGGCCTTCTGGGGGCCTTCGGTGTGGGCGTGTTGGTGAAGCGTGCCGACCAACGGAGCGCCATGGTGGGGATCGTCGTGGGGATCGGGACTGTGATGGCCATTTGGCTGACCATCCCTGCCCAGGTGGCCTGGCCCTGGTTCGCCTTGATCGGCACCGTGGTGACCTTCCTGGTGGGCGCCCTCTTCGGACGACGGGGGGCCGCATGAGGGAAACGGGCGGCCCGGCCTTTCTGCCTCACGAGCCCGGACCCGGTTCTCCGGGGTTGGTGGTTGGGGTGGATGGAGGGGGCACCGGCTCCAGGGCTCTGATCCTGGACAGGGAAGGGACCCCCGTGGCAAGAGCCGAAGGGCCACCGGCATTGGTCCGGCCCACCGATCCGGGATCCGCCGCCCAGGCCATCGCCATCACTGTATCGAGAGCAGCCGAGGAGGCCGGATGCTCCCTCCCGGTGGACTCCCTTTGGGCAGGTCTCGCCGGTGCGGGCAGGGAAGGGGAGCGGGAAGCGGTGGAGATCGCTCTCCGGTCGTTGGGCCTGGCCAGGATCGTCAAGGTGGGGACGGATGTGGAGGGTGCGCACCGGGATGCGTTCGGCCTTGGCCCAGGGGTGCTGGTGGTGGTGGGCACAGGGTCCATGGCTTGGGGCAGGGACCCCCGAGGGAAAGAGATTCGGGTCGGGGGATGGGGTGCCCTCCTCGGAGATGAAGGGAGCGGATATTGGTTGGGCCTCGAAGGGCTCCGAGCCGTGGCCCGAGCCTGGGATGGACGGGGTCCGTCCACGCTCCTGACGGAGAAGGTGCTGGCGACCCTCAACCTCCTGGATCCACCTGCGCTGATCCCATGGTCGGCGACTGCTTCGAAAGGGGAGATCGCCGCCCTGGCCCCTCTGGTCCTGGAGGCGGCCGAAGTAGGAGACCCAGGGGGTGCGGAAGCGCTCAAGGGCGGTTTGGAGGCACTTCTTCGCCATCTCGAGGTCGTCCGGTCCCTTTGGCCCTCCACCCATCAGCCGATG
>CBDUAX010000291.1:0-6299 GCA_965365235.1 uncultured bacterium | reverse complement strand
ACGATGCGAGTCCCCGCTCCGGCCGCCGCAGCACCCACCATCAGTCCAGCCTGGGTTCCACCTGAGCCGGTGGCGATGACCAGGAAGTCCGGCTCGAGTCCCAAAGCTGCCAGCTGCTGGTGGGTCTCCAGGAAGGCTGTGACGTAGCCCATGGCCCCCAGCGGCTCCTCCATGGACCCGCCGGTTCGGGACCCACCCACGGAGACGACGTAGGGTGTGTTCCCACGGGCTCTTTCTCCTGCCGCGAGCTCCTCGGCCATCTCCGCCACGTTTGTGCCGGGTTCGAGGATTCGGATGTCCGCCCCCAGGAGGTTGTCCAGGAGGAGATTCCCGTCTGTTCTTACCGGCGTGTCGTCCCGTTTCGAGAGCAGGAGAATGGACCGCATCCCGAGCTTGGCGGCGGCAGCGGCGGTCTGGCGACACCAGTTCGACTGGAGGCCTCCCCAGGTGATGACCACGTCCGCATCCTTCGCCTCGGCATCAGCAAGGATGTATTCGAGCTTCCTGGCCTTGTTGCCCCCGAGAGCCAGTCCGGTCTGGTCGTCCCGTTTGATGAAGATCTTGGGCCCACCCAGCCACTCGGAGAGAGACTTCATCTCTTCGAGTGGGGTGGGGAGGTGGGCCAACGGAACTCGAGGAAAGTGGTCCGCTACCTGGGCCCCTGGATCCGTCCTCGGGGTTACCTCGGATGGGTCACCAGCAATCCCGGAACAGGCGACCAACCCGAAACAGACTGCTCCACCCAGACCCGACACCCGAAGGGAGGGAGCCCGGGAGGAGTTCGACCTGCGGGTGCGAAGGGATGTCATGTCGGGACGAGTCGAGCGGAAGAATCGGATAGACACGATCCATCTCCTTCAAGAAGGGATTGGGAAAAACCTTGGCGGTGCCCGGGTGATGCGTCCGGAAAGAGGCACCCCGGTCTCCCGCTATTCCAGCCCAACCTCCGAATCAACGGCTCGGAGGTCAGGGAAGGGGATGAGAGTGGCCAGGTTTCGGGCGAACCCGTCCAACCCGGGAAACAGGGGGGGGGAGGTCATGTTCATGGAGAGGAGCTCTCGCGTGGCTTCGACCAGGAAAGTCCGATCGGTGGAGAGGGGGATCTCCGTCAGGAAGTCCTCCGGGTCACCCAGGGCTCTGAGGTTGTCCATGAAGGAAAGGGTGATATCCCCGGGCACCAGAAAGAGGCTCTGTTGCAGGATCAAGCGACGGTTCATCCGCCAGGGATTGAGCCTGAAGATCAGAGGATGTCGGGGGTGATGGTCGATCAGGGCCGAGACGGTCTCTTCCTGCTTCACATTGGGATCGGCGGCCAGGAGTCGGGTCAGGTGAGGGAGTTGGTAGACCCGGTCCCAGACCTTCCCCAGGTCCATAGCCCAGATAGAACTGGACTCGCCTGGATTGGGACGCTGGAGGGCGAAGAAAAGAGCCACAAAAAAGGAGTAGCTCCAGTCCAGAAGACGGGTCGGAGCCCCATGGTGCCGCATGAGGGAAAGCCAGCCGATGAGGTCCCCCTCGGCAGGCTCGTTGGAGAGGTATAGGTGGGCTTCCCGTTTGAACCGTCTGAGGAGGCCCTCCTCGATTTCCGGGAGCTCGGACCAGGGCCGACCCCATCGGTCCACGGCGGCGCGTTCCAGGCTGGTCTTGAATCCGCCGGGTTGAGGCCGATCACCTCGAAAACACCACTGCCCATCCTTGAAGGACTCGTAGCGATCCAGCAGCTCCCGCCAACTCCCGACAAGCGTTGACACTTCGTTTAGTCGCCCTTGAATTCCACACGCTTATGGGATCCGTCGCAAAAGGGCTTGTTTCCCGACGCGCCACAGCGGCAAAGAAAAAAAGGTCTACCCGACTGGGTCGGGATCGGGTTGCCTTCATGGTCCGAAAGCGTAGCGTCTCCCTCGATCTTGAGGGACCCATCCTTGCTCACAGTGATTTTCAACTCTGACACGATTCCGCTCCAGATTGAGCCGTTAGGGTAAGGCGGTGCCCGAGAACCCCGGGACGGCCCTCGGTTCCGAAGAGACAACTCTGTTCCCTGGGGTGGAGACCAAGAGCCGATAGCCCTATTCTAGTCGGTGCTGGGCCCATCGCCACCCCTGGCCTCCGACGGGAGACTTTCTCTTGAACGCAGCCGTGTCCCTGGTTCGGGTTTATCTGGGCTTGAACAACTATTTCACCGCCACCGAGCTCCCGGTCATCAAGAAAGGGGAGGACGGGCTGTTCTTCGAGGTCACAGACATCGATGTCCTGGCTCTCCATTTCCCCAAGGCCGGACATATCGTCGCGCAAGGGCGACCGGGGCCTGAAGACGATTTCCAGTTTCCTCCCGATCCCCTGCTGGAGATCCCGGAGGACGCCATGGATCTGATGATCGGGGAGATCAAAGCTGGCCGACCGCGCCTGAATCCCCACATGCGCTCCGAGGATACCCTCTACCGGGCCCTGGTTCGTTTTGGGATTTGCCCCCCTGATCGCCTGGACCGCGCAGTGGAGGAGTTGCGGGAAACCGGAGAAACGTGGATCCGGGATGGCGATGTGGCGGTACCGTCCAGGGTCAGGATTGTGGCCTTTGGCGACGGGATGGAGCATGAAGGGGAGGGGTTCACCGTCATCCCCCTGAAACAGGTGGCGAACTTCGTGACGGAGCACCTCAAACGATACCGGGATGTGCTTCACCCGGTTCGCCTCACCGACCCAACGCTGGGTCTGCTCCATCTTCTCGAAAAACTGGCGGACGAATAGCCGGGGACGCGTGCGGGGCTCGAATTTTTTCAGGAGTGGGTCGTGACAAAGGTGGTTCGAAGAGAGACGGTGGTGGTGACGGTGGGGGACGTGTCGATTGGAGGCTTGAACCCCATCGTGGTCCAGTCCATGACCAATACGGACACCGCAGATGTCGAGGGGACGGCGGCCCAGGTAGCGGCGCTGGCCGAGGCGGGGAGCGAGTTGGTCCGAGTTACGGTGAACAACGAATCTTCGGCGAAGGCTGTGCCTGAGATCGTCTCCCGTCTGAGGGACCGAGGTGTTACGACCCCCATCATCGGGGATTTTCATTACAACGGACACCTCCTCCTCACCAAGTTCCCAGAGGCCGCCAGAGCCCTGGCCAAGTACCGCATCAACCCTGGGAACGTGGGCACGACCCGACGAGACGAGAACTTCCAGGCCATCATCCGCGTGGCGGTAGAGAACGAAAGACCGGTACGGATCGGGGTGAACTGGGGATCTCTGGACCAGAGACTCCTGACGGAATTGATGGACGAGAACGCCAATACCTCCAATCCCAAAGATGCTGGAGCCGTGCTCCGGGATGCCATGGTGGAGAGCGCCATGCGTTCGGCGTCCCTGGCGGAAGAAACCGGGCTCCCCCACGACCGAATCATTCTTTCCGGGAAGGTCTCCAGCGTTCAGGAGTTGGTGGCCGTCTATCGCCAGATGGCTCCCTTGAGTGACTATCCTCTCCACCTGGGGCTCACGGAAGCAGGAATGGGGGCCAAAGGGATCGTGGCCAGCACTGCCGGCCTGGCTCCCCTCCTTCTGGGGGGAATCGGAGACACCATTCGGGTTTCTCTCACGCCAGAGCCCGGCGGGGACCGTACCGAAGAGGTGAGGGTCGCCCAACAGATCCTTCAATCGTTGGGTCTCCGAAGCTTCGAGCCCCAGGTCACCGCCTGCCCCGGATGCGGGCGGACCACCAGTACCTTCTTCCAGGAAATGGCCAAGGCGATCCAAGGATATATCAGGGATCAGATGCCGGCCTGGCGAATGCGCTACCCTGGAGTGGAGGAGATGGACGTAGCGGTTATGGGATGTGTGGTGAACGGTCCGGGAGAATCCAAGCACGCCAACATCGGTATCTCTCTGCCGGGCACCTTCGAGGAACCCAAAGCGCCGGTCTATGTAGATGGTGCGCACTTCACCACGCTGAAGGGGGAAGGGTTGGTGGAGGAGTTCAAGGGGATCCTGGAAAACTATGTGGAGACCCGATACGGGGGGGGTGAGGGCTGAATCGGGTCCCGCACAGAGGGTCCGTGAGCAAGAAAAGGGGTCAAGAAGCCTCACTTGGGACTTCCGCGGCTTGTAGGTGCCATTATGTCCGCACATCGTTTTCGACTATGACAAATTAGCCCACCCCAAGAACCCGCCGCCCCTGGCCGAACCCCTCTTCTTCCCTCCAATCTCTTCCTAACCACCCTTCAGAACATGATTTAGGGGCTTCCCACCCATCCTTCGCCGGGGTGGCTGAGCCCGGCACGGATCTCGATAGGAGGTTGCCTGAATCCTTCCCACGCTGTCCGAGAGAGGTTCCGCAGATGGTTCGTTTCATAAAAGAGATCATGCAGACCGACGTAGTGACGGTGACGCCGACGACCACGGTTCGGGAGCTCCTCAAGATCTTGGTTGCGAATCAGATCAGCGGCGTCCCGGTGGTTTCGGAAGATGGGAAGATTCTCGGGGTGGTTTCCACAACCGATGTGATCCGAGTGGGTGCCAACGAGGCCGAGGTGGCGAATGGATCCGTGTCCTGGGACCCCCTCCTTCTTCCTAAGGAGGACTTCGACGAGGACTCTGCCGCTTCCTTCTTTCTTCTTTCGGAAGAGTGGAGCTATCCGCAGGGCGCAGAGTCTCCGCCAGGCCCTGAGGGAGTGTACGATGGCCTGTCGGTGGATGACATCATGACCCCGGCGGCATTCACGGTGGGCATGGACGAGGAAGTCGGAACCGTTGCCAAGTTCCTCCTTCAGGGAAGGATCCACCGGGCTCTGGTGGTGGACGGGGAGACGTTGAAGGGCATCGTCACCGCATTCGATCTTCTGAAGGCATTTGTCGAGGACTGAGATGTCAGTGGGTGAAGTGAAATCGGGGGGCCAAGCAACGGTCCCGATCTGTCCTCTCGACCAGGAGGTCAGGGCGGTGGTCCTGTTGGATGCCCAACAGCGTATCGTTTACGTGAACCCTCCCGCTCGGGAGGCATTGGCACGACTCGGGTCGGAGAACCCCACGACACTCTGGGAGCTACCCGCACAGGTTCAGGCGAGCATCCGGAGCAGCAGTCCAACTGAACCGCCTACCGGGGAAGTGCGAGAGCTCACAGAGGGCCTCTGGGGGGTTTATCTCCCGGTTCGGGAGTTGGACCCGGAGTGGCTCCGTGGAATGGTGGAGGCGGAACAGATGGCGGCGGTGGGACAGCTTGCCGCCACAGTTGCTCAGGAGATCGGTGGCCCAAACACCTCCATTCAGGTGACGGTTGATCATCTTCTGGAAGGGTCCATGGGCGACCGAGAGGCTGAGCGGAAGGCACTCCGGCAGGTGCTCACCCAGACGGAACGGATCACCCGCCTCACCCGGCAGCTCATCTCTCTGGCAGACCCGGGCCGACCCCACGTGACGACCCTCGATGTGAACGAGATCGTCGAGTCGGCCTGCGACCTCATGGAGAGTTCTCTGACTTCATGGGAGATCGGGTTGGAATCCGATCTGAGGGCCGGGGCGATTCGGGCCCTGGGGGACCGCAACCATGTCCTTCAGGCGCTTGTGAACCTCCTGTTGAATGCCCGAGGGGCCCTCCAGGCCTGGACCGGGCAGCGGCGGGTGAGGGTACGGACCGAGGCCAATACGGAACGGATCTACCTTCATGTGGAGGATTCGGGGCCGGGCGTCCCCCAGGAAGACGCCTCCCGTATCTTCCTTCCCTTTGTCTCCACCACCGGTGGAACGGGGATGGGATTGTTCTTGACCCGACAAATTCTGGTGGAACAGGGTGGCGGGATCAGGGTCCAGCCCAGCGGAGAGCTGGGTGGTGCGACCTTCACAGTGTATCTGCAAAAGGCATCTGATGACTGAGGAAACGGCCCAGGCCGATGTAAGCCCCCGAGTGCTGGTGGTCGAGGACGAGGAGATCGTCCGGGATATCTTGCTGAAGGTTCTCTCCGAAGAGGGCTATCGGGTCGACGCCGTTGAGAACGGCGAGGATGGGCTGAAGGCGCTGGACAACCACCTCTACGATCTCGTCCTTCTGGATCTGAACCTACCCGGGATGCATGGGCTCAACGTCCTCTCTGCCGCCCCGGCCACGCAGACCGACGCTCAGTTCATCGTCATGACGGCGTTTGGAACCGTTGATACTGCCGTGGAGGCCATGCGCCTCGGGGCCTACGACTACATCAACAAGCCCTTCCGGACCGAAGAGCTTCTCCTGACCCTGAAGCGGGCCAGGGAGGAGGCGGACCTCCGGAGGGAGGTGGCCCAGCTACGCAGGAAAGCGGGCGAGCAGAGTCCCGAAGCCAAGATGGTGG
>CBDUAX010000290.1:0-6299 GCA_965365235.1 uncultured bacterium | reverse complement strand
TACAGGGCCCTCCGGGGTCTACCCGAATCCCCTCTGGGAAGCGCCGTCTACCTGGGCGGGTCCCTCTCCATGGGCCACGCCTGGGACTTCGGGGAGATCGGTTTGGAGGCCCTGCAATGGAAGGACCTCAACTCTGGTGGAAGCATCTTCGTTGGATTCGATACGCTGTTGGGTCCCATCTACCTGGCCCAGGGGTTTGGGGACGGGGGCCGCCGGATCTCCTACTTCTTCCTGGGGAGGGCTTTCTAGGAGGCCTCAAAGAAAGCTGGCCTCCCTCCCGCCTCCTTCGCCTGGCTCAAGGCGCTTCCCCTCACCTTCGAGATCAAACCCCCGGCCATGTCAGGGATAAGGGATAGGGAATTGAAGGACCCGACCCACTCCTGAGGCTAGGGGGGAAATGGAGACCAGGCGGCCGGGACGGGTCAGGAGGGGAAGGTGTGGCGGGTTCTTCGGGGTGGGGAGAGGCGCCCCCTGCTTCGGAACCTGGCATCAATGCCGGGGGTTTTGCAGAAACTCTCACCCAGGAGATCCAGAGCATGAAAAAGTCAGTATCGACCCTTGCCGTCTTGGCTGCCCTCTGCTGGTCGGGATTCCCTACGCTCCAAGGCCAGGAGGCTCCCACAAGTCCTGCGGTCCTGAGTCCCCTGGCCCCCTTTGAGAGCCTCATAGGCGGCCAATGGCACCTGGACGGTAGCTATCAGGAACTGGAATGGGGTTTGGATGGGATGTCTGTGAAGTCGAAGAGCTACGTGATGGTCGGGGGTGAGTCTCAGCTGGTATCGGAGGGGCTCTGGTTCTGGCATCCAGGAGAGCAACAGATCAAGGGAATCTTCACGGCAGTGGACATGCCCGTGGTATTTTTCGACTACACAACCAGGTTCGAAGACGAGAAGATGGTCAGTGACCTCGTCACCTATGACGCTGCAGGAGCAAGAAGCGAATTCGTTGAGGTCTGGGACCTGGTGGACGAGAGACACTATGTCTGGACCCTGTCGGTGCGGAGCCCGGACGGGCTACAGGAAGTCATGGCCGGGACATATGAAAGGCATTGATCGCCGTGGGATTCAATCCGGGGAATCTCCCGGCGGCGGTGAAGGAGAACCCACCCGTTCCCTCCTCCAACACCTTGAGTTGTCTTTTGTAGGCGTAGACCCGGTCCCGTCGCTTTCCTGTCACCTCCTTGGCGATCCCGAGGCCCTCCAGGCGTTCCCCCGCAGCTTGAGCAATCGGCCACGTCAGGCCCAGCGTCTCTGCGGCCCGGGTTGAAGAAATCAGGATTCGGTCCCGAAGGAGATCATAGACCCTCAGCGCCGAAGGTGCGGCACGACCGGAATCTGTGTGTTGGGTTCGGGGTCGGGAGAAGAGCTTCAGGGAGGATCCTACATCAGGTCCAGGGGCACGCTGTCCGGCATGGCATATCGAAGGATCCACTCCCGAAAAAACGGGTCGTCGATCTCCTCCCGGGGAGCGCCGTCGGTGAGAATCCGCCGCGAATGAAGCGCCTCCAGGACCCGATGTAGACTGCTGGGGGGGATGGGGAGGCCCGCATCATGGGCGAAAAGGTTCCTGACGCCCGCCGCCACGGCCCGGAGTCCAATGCGCTGGTTGGATGTGAGCCTCTCCCAGGTGCGCAGATATCGTTCGTGCTCCTTCCTCAATATCGATTGGAGCGCCTCCTCGAAAACGCCTTCGTCGACGCGGCCCTGGCGCTGCCCGCGGGAGAACACCTCATCCGCAAACTGGATGATGTCCTGGGTCCGGTCCCCGATGGCGGCAATGGCCTGCCCCTGGGGAACGTCGCAGGTCACACCGGCCTCCGTCATCCGGTGGGCGATCCAGTTGCCCATATGGTCCTTGTCGATAGGACCGAATCGGGGGCCTGGTGTGAAGAACCGGAAGAAGGCCGCATCCTTTTCGTTGACCATGGCTTCCAGGATGGTGGGTTGCGAGCCGGCGCAGAGGAAGCTGACGTCCGGGGCCGATTGCATAAGATCCCTCAGGTACCAGTCAGCCCCCTCCTCGTTCAGGGACAGGACGGCCTGGATCTCGTCCAGGACCACGGCGACGGGTTTGTCCACGGCGCGTCGGCGCCGGTCGATGGACTCGATAAGGATGCGGATCTGCTCCCTGACCCCGGGCTCCCGGCTCCGGGCGAGTCCAGGCCGAAAGCGATAGCTCTGAGCTCCCGTGCCCGGATCTGCCAGGACGACCTCGACAATCGGAACCAGCTTCTGAAGCCCCTCGAAGACTCCGAAGAAGCCGGTAGGGAGGGACGATAGAAGGCGGTCCCGTAGGTCGGTGAGGGTGGCGAGGGTGGATACGTCCACCCAGATCAGGATTCCTCCTTCCTCACGAAAGCGCCTTCCGGCCTGGGCAATGGCGGAGGTCTTCCCCTGACGCCGAGGCCCCCGAATCAACATCCGAGTGGGCTGCTGCATGGCCCTGAGGATCTCGGTGACCTCATGGGCCCGGTCGGTGAAAAACTCACCGGTGACTGGTCCGCCGACGCGGAAGGGGCTGCCTTTCATTCTTTTTCCCAGGCGAACTTTCGCAAATTTGCGTTTCGCTATTATGCGATTCGCACTATTGCGAACAATCTAACGTCCAGGCATCCCGAAGGGAACGGTTTTCCCTGGACAAGGGCACATCCATGCCCCGGTGGGACCGGTGCCAGGGCTGGCGCAGGCCGGCCGGGCACCCTAGGGTGCGAGCTTGAACTCGTGTCCGTTTCTCCGGAGGATCCGCATGGTTCGCCACTTCCCGGCCTTTTCTCTCCCTCCCTCGGTCACGGCGGCGGTGCTTGCCCTTGTGCTGGGGTCCTGCACGGATGCCCCTCCGTCGTGTGACCTGGCTCTCGTAGACCAGTTGGACATCGAGGGCGCCATGGCTCACATGGTTTATCTGAGTGAGACCATCGGACCCCGAGTGGTATCCACACCTGAGGAAAGGGGAGCCGCGGAGTACATCGCGGCCGAGCTGGAAGGCTACGGTTACGAAGTCGAGATCCAGGAGTTTCCTCGTCCGACCGTGCACGCCTATCTGACGGTGGAGGGCGCCCAGCCACAGGCCGTGAACCTTCGTGTGGGCGGCCTGCGAGGGGTATCGGCCGGAGACTATCCGTTGCTGACCCCCGAGGGCGGTATCAACGCCCGGGTGGTTTCCAGCGGGATTGGGGAGGCCGGGGTTTTCCCCGCCGAGGTCGCCGGACAGATCGCTCTGGTCACCCGGAGCGACGAAGATCCCGCCGAAGTTATCGGCCGGGCCGCGGAGGCCGGTGCGGTTGCCGTTCTCTTTCACAACACAGAATGGAAGAACTACGGCGTCCGAGTCGATGAGGCCGCCATCCCCTTCGCGACGATGAACTCCGAGGCGGCGGACGTGCTGAAAGGGCTTGGGGAACCGACGGTCAACTTCCAGGTCAACCGCTACGAGACGTCACAAAACGTCATCGCCACCCGAGCTCCTTCGGATGGAACCGAGGAATCAAAACCCATCGTGGTCTTCTCGGGGCACTACGACAGTGTTGCCCTGTCTCCGGGGGCAAACGACAACGCTTCGGGGACCGCCGGCGTTCTGGAAATGGCTCGCCTTCTCGCCGGCGTCCCACTGGCGGCTGACGTTCGCTTCCTCGCCTGTGGGGGAGAGGAAGGGGGGTTGGTGGGCTCACGCCACTATGTGGCCGAGTTGACCGACGCCGAGCGGGAGCGGGTCGTGGCGAACTTCAACATGGACATGATCGCCACAGCCGGTCCGGATCAAACCACCCTCTTCGTAAACACCCTCGACGGGGAAAACCTGGTGGCTCAGGCCGCCATCGCTGCAGCGGAGACCCTCGGTTATTCCGACCTTCTGAACGCACCCTATCAGCGCGGTGCCAGCGATCACGTGGCCTTCGCCAACGTCGGGATCCCGGGCGCCAACTTCATCTGGCGTGAACTCGAGACCATCGACCTGGAACCGTGGTATCACCACCCCCACGACAAGATGGAGAACACCAGCGCAGAGCGTATGCGCATAGCCCTCGAGATCGTCGCCGCCGCATCGCTTCAGGTGATCTGTGCCCATGGGACCTCGGCGGGGACCTAGGAAGGGGATAGGGCTTTCAAGGGCCCTACGAGCCCCTGAGGCTGCTGTGAGAAAGAAGACGAGGCGGACGCGACGTGACGGGGGGTGAGGAACGGTCAAAAAACGGTGGGTGGGGAGAGTTCCTGGGGGTGGGGAGAGGCGGTCTGGGAATTTTGGGCGCGCCTCCGGCCAGGCCGGAGCGGGATGGAGGTCAGGCGCCCCAGCTCTGATCGAAATCGTCTTGTGGAATGGGCTCGGGGTCGGCGGGATCGAATTCGGGGCTCTGGTCGAGGTCGTCGGGGAAGAATCCCTGGGCGACCTCGTGGTGTTTCCCACCGTGGGGCCCCATGGCGAGTTCGGTCTGGGGTGGTCCCCTGGGGGGGTGGAGGAGTGGGGGCGAGGTGGGCTCGCCGATATGGGCCAGGATTCGGGTGATGGGCTCCGGGTCTGTCAGGAAGGCGATGAACGTGAGAGGCGTCTGGCAGGTGGGACAGATCAGCGGGAAGACCTCATAGATCCGAGCCAGGAGGGCGGGCCACCGGGAGGGCCCGGCGGGGGTGGTGTCGGGTGGTTGGGGTGGTGCTGCCTCTGACGCGGGGGATGAGACCGTGGGGGGTGTTGGGAGAGAAAGACCTGGGCCGGGGCCTGAGCGGCGATGGCCTTATCCTCTTGGGCCTGGGCCGCGACCAGCGACCTCAGCGGAGGGTTGGGGGCAAAGACGCCGTGGTAGCGATGGCAGCGAGGATGGCCTTCACGAGATCTCCCTTGCCCTGGGCCTGGGAGTGGGCACTGCCGGTGTCGGTGGGAAACGAAAAAGCCGGAGCCGGTCCCCACACCGAAGCGACTGGAACCATCTGCGAATTCCCTGGTATTCTCTCCCCATCGTATTGCTTTCCTACAATAAAATGATCCTCCCAAGCCTATCTTGGAGAACTCCAGGATCCGGCTCGTTCTTCCCCCTCCCCGACGGAGTGACCGAATGAAAGCGGCAGTTGTCGAAGCGTTTAAGGAGCCCTTGAAGATCTGGACGGACTGGCCGGACCCGGAGCTTGGACCGGACGACGTCCTGGTGAAGGTCAGAGCGAACGGTATCTGCCGCTCGGACTGGCACCTATGGCAGGGACACTGGGATTGGATGGGGTTCTCTCCGCCCCTTCCTGCGGTGTTGGGCCATGAATCGACTGGGGAAGTGGAGGAGGTGGGTTCCAATGTTCGCCGGTTCGAGAAGGGGGATCGGGTTGTGTTTCCCTTCGGACAGGCCTGCGGCTCCTGTCCCACGTGCGCCCAGGGTGATCAGCAGGTATGTGAGAACCTTGCCATGTCCATGTTCCGGGGGGCCGGAGGGTTTGGTGAGTACTCCATCGTATCCCAGGGTGACGTGAATCTGGTGGATCTTCCCGACGGCATCTCTTTTGTGGAGGGGGCCAGCCTCGGATGCCGGTTCATGACCGCCTTCCGGGGGGTGACGGCCCAGGGGAAGGTCGAACCCGGGGAGTGGGTGGCGGTATTCGGATGCGGAGGGGTAGGGCTCGCCGCCGTGGATATTGCCAGCGCCATGGGAGCCAACGTCATCGCGGTCTCTCGAGGTCAGGAGAAGTTGGACAAGGCCATGGAGCTGGGGGCCGTCAAGACCATCCAGGCCGGCGACGACACCCCCGAGGCCATCCAGGAGTTCACCAAGGGTGGAGTCCATGTCTCGGTAGAGTGTCTCGGGACGGCCGCCACCTGGATGCCCTCGATCCTATCCCTTCGCACCGGTGGGCGACTGGTGAGGCTGGGAATGACGGGAATCGATGAGAAGGGGATTCTCCCCGTTCCGGTGGATCTCATGGTGGGGAAAGAGCTCACCATTGTGGGTTCAATGGGGATGCAGGCCCGGTGTTACCCTGAGATGCTCAGGATGGTGGAGTCCGGGAAGATCTCTCCGTCCTCTCTGGTCACTCAGGAAGTCTCCTTGGAAGGCGTGAACGGTGTGTTTGAAGAGATGACAAACTTCAACACCCTGGGGTACTCGGTTCTGACCATGGACTGAGCCCTGGCCGGTATCGGGTTCACCTGGACATGAAGGAAGAGAGCTGGTGGCTCAGGGCTTCCTCGTGCCTTCCCGCGGCGTGAATCACCGACCCCCCTTGCCCGCCCTTGCACGGAAAGGGCGAGGGGGGTGCGAGCGCCCAGGTGCGGCGTTGGTGCATGGCTCCGGGTTTTGCGACATGATGGTGGTGATACGCCCCCGA
>CBDUAX010000289.1:0-6309 GCA_965365235.1 uncultured bacterium | reverse complement strand
GGAAAGCCCGATTCATCGGGACCGACGGGTACATCATAACCGCCGGTGGGCAAAACCAGTGGAACCTGGCCACCGAAGGATGGGTGGATTACAACGCGGATGTGATGAAGCCCTACGACTGCGGATCCTGTCACACCACTGGTTGGCAGACTCTAGAAGAAAATGGTGGCGTTAACCAGGATGGGTTGGAAGGGATCCACGGCACCTGGGAAGAACCAGGAATCACCTGTGAGCAGTGTCACGGAGCGGGGCTGGACCATGTCATGAGTCAGTCCGCCGACGACATCACAGTGGACTCCAGCAACGACCTCTGCACGAGCTGCCACTACCGGACCAGTCTCGATGTCATTCCCGCGAGTGGAGGGTTCATCCGCCACCATGAGCAGGGGAATGAGCACCTGGCCGGGGCCCACGGTGGAGAGGCTGGACCAGGGTGCAACGATTGTCACGACGCCCACATCGGTACCCGCTATGGTCACGCCGACGAAGGTGGCATCATCGCGACGTGCGAGAGCTGCCACACGGATATCACCTCGAACGCGCACCTGGTACCTGTGGATTGCGTGACTTGTCACATGCCTCAGGCGTCCAAGTCTGCGGTGGCAACTCACATCTATCAGGGGGACGTGCAGACCCATCTGTTCAACATCAATCCGGATGCGT
Source organism: uncultured bacterium (assembly GCA_965365235.1). Classification (GTDB taxonomy): domain Bacteria; phylum Gemmatimonadota; class Gemmatimonadetes; order Longimicrobiales; family Gaopeijiaceae; genus CBDUAX01. The sequence continues at coordinate 5,646 of CBDUAX010000289.1, read as the reverse complement.
CACTCACCAAGGACGACATGTTCAACGAGGATGGCACCTTGGCCATCACGGACTATGTCACCCTCGATTTCGCTTGCTATAGCTGCCACAAGGACGCCGACGGAGTTGGCGGCTCGGCCAGCATGAAAACCATCTCCGAGCTCTCAGCCAGAGCGACGGGAATTCACAACTGACCAGAAAGTAGTCTCGGTCACCGGGGGGGGCGGACGTATCCGCCCCCCCTTTCTTTTCGCTTCAGGAGTTGGCTCAGAGGTTTCCTCGGAGGGTCAGGCCGAGCTGAGTGGTCGAGTGCCCATGGAATTGGCCGAGTGGGGATGGGCCGGAGAGAAGGTTCAGAGAAACTGTAAGGGCCCGCCTCCCCCCGATTGAGGGCAACCACGTCCCCAGCCTGACCTCGATCCTTGGCTCTGAGCCGGCTGATTGTTCCCATTCCAGGTCCGTGGCCAGGAAGTACGGCAGGGTCCCGGAGCCCACCGTCGCCTCGATTTGCCCTCCGCCCCGGAGGACCCACCGTTCATGGCTCTCCGGGTGGACATTGTACCCATAGCGCACTCCCACCCAGGCCCCCACGGCTTCGTGAACCTGTCGGAAGGTCAGGACTTCAGTGGCGTCCCGGGAGAAGTCGACGCCGGGATCTTCGAAGCGGCGGCTGTACTCGTCTCCAATGTGGGAGCTCGCGTGATAGTACCGGAAGCGGGTCCACCCCGCTCCGTGGTGCCAGATGATGGGAACGGCAAACGCCCAATCCGTGGCGATGAGCTCCCGCTGCAACACCTGGAGGCCGAAGCGGGCGAAGGCCACGGCCTCGATACCCACTACCACGGGGTTCTCGGCCCCGGGAGTGGAAAGGAGAAAAACCGGCAGTACCGAGCCGATGGAAAATTCGACCTCGACCCCCTCCCCATGTTCGTTGGGGTTCCGGAAGACTCCCAGGAGGGTCGCAGACGTTGTGGGGTCTCTTGGGCCCGCCAGGAGGGTCGGAAAGAGACCTCGCCCAGGGAAGAGGCGTTCCTGTCCCAGGAGGTCAGTCGCCCCGAAGAGAAGGACTAGAGGAATGGCCAGGGTGGCGGGGATTCTGAGCATAAGGGTTCTCAAACTGCCCCAAGATAGACACTATTATCCACTTCCGGCCCACACCTGATGGATTTCGGAATTGGCGAATGGCATCGGTGATGGCAAGATGGTGCCTTCAGCTGTTGGTCGTGAATCTGAACTGAAAGCGATTCGAGGGGAAGCCGATGCGTACGAGAACACCATTCCTGGTCTTTCTAGCTCTATCTTTTTTGGGTTGCGGTGAGGAAACGTCATCTCGCCAGGAGGTCTCAGCCGCGGACCTCCAGGGGGCGGGGGCGGATGAGCTGGCCCTGATCGAGGAGGTGGAGGGAACGCTGACTGGCCTGACCGAGGCCATGAACTCCCATGATCCGGAACGGATCTTCAGCTTCTACCGACAGGACCAGAGTTTTTTCTACCTGGGGTGCACGGACGTCCTCTATAGTTGGGGCACCTTCTCCGTTCGCGTCGGACCGTATTACCAGAACAATACCGACGTCACCTTCGAACAGGAGATCCTCTCCATCCAGATTCTCAGCCCCACCGTGGCGGTGGCGGCCCTGAGGGGGAGCTCCTCGAATGCGGAAGCTCTATTCTGGACGGAGGTTCTGCAGCGGCAGGACGATGGTCGGTGGCTCATCACCTATGAACACGAGTCCTGGCCGGACTGCAAGACACCCAGGGGCCCTCATATGGGTACAGCCGAGATGGGGGCACCGACTCCGCCGGGACCAGAGTAAAGCTGGTCCGAGGAGGAGTGGAGATGCTGCCACGGAGAGGCTCGGCGGTGGCTACACCAACCGCACCGGTGGCCCCCCCAGCGTCCCCGGGGGGAACTTCTGGTAGGTGGCCTTCCGGATTTCCTGCACCTCCACGGTAATCTGTAGGTCTACGCCCTCGGGCTCTGGAAGGAAATGGGACTTGAGGACGTCCAGGACGGCCTCCCCTACCGCCTGCTGGACCTCCAGAGGACGACCCTCCAGGAAGCGGAGGTCAAGGTGAACGAAAGCTGAAGCCGGATCTCCAAAACCGACCGCCCACCCCTCCACCTCCCGCCACCGGCTCTTACAGTTTGCCGGATCGATCCCGGCCACCGCGTTCAAGATTCCGTGGATGCCCAGCAAGAGTTCCTGAGTGGGGGGAGTGCTGGCCAGGTTGGACGTATACTCCAGCGTCAGGTGGGGCATGAAGATCCGTCTTCCTCTCTCTTTTTCCGGCTGCGGTAGATTGTCACGGCCGTGTCATCTAACACCCTACGGACTCCACCCGGTGGAAGAGTCACCGCACGGGCGTGTTCCACCAGGAGAATGGTCGAGAAGGGCTGGTTCAGCCAGAGGCGAGCCACCTTCTCTCCGGCCTGTGACGTGTAGGGCGGATCGGCAAACGTGAGGTCGTACGCGTAGGCCTCGACTCCCGCCAGGAAGGCGAAAACCTCTTTCTTGAAAAGGCGGGTTCGCTTGGTCGCCCGTAGCTTGGCTCGGTTGGCCTTCAGGGAATGCAGTGCTTCGGCTCCGTGTTCGACGAAGTCCACCGAGCGAGAGCCACGGCTGAGAGCCTCCAGTCCCAGAGCCCCGGTTCCAGCGAAGAGATCCAGGACGGTTGCGCCGTGGAGGTCTTCTCCGAGCCAATCCATGATGGCCCCTCGAAGGTTCTCCCCGGTGGGCCGGACCCGCCTGCCCGGGGAAACCAGGGAGATTCCGGCCCATTTACCCCCGATGATTCTCAAGCTCCGCTCCCTGTAAGGTCGAGTCCACCCGCCGAGGCTCCTCCTGCCTACCGACCCTCTTTCCATTCTCTGGAGAGCTTCAGAACCCGATCGATATCCTCGGTGTTGTTGTAGACGGCCACCGACATCCTGAGTACCCCTCGACGGATGGAGATTCCTACACCGTTCTTCGTGAGATACTGGTAGAGTTGATTCATGGCCGGGTCGTCGGCGCTGTAGTGACGCCCCCCTCCGCTCTCTCCAACCGCGACGATATGGGCCAGGTGCGGCCCCGGCTCCCCGCCTGCCACCGGCAGCCCCATCTCCAGGAATCCGGTGGCCAACCGAGTCGCCAGCCCCCGGACGTGTTCCTCGATGGTTCCCACCCCCAGAGCCCGTATCAACTCCAGAGAGGGTTCGACCGTGGCCAGCCCCATATAGTTGTAGTTGGAGAGCTCGAACCGTAGGGCTCCGGGCTTGAAGGCGAGGTCTCCGTCACCGATGGCGGTTTCATGGGCGTCGGGGCCCAGATCCATCCCGTAGCGGGCCACATAGACCGGCGTCAGCGCTTCGGCGAGCTCTCGGCGTATATACACGAAACCCAGGCCGTAGAAGGCCAGGAGGGCCTTCTGGGTGCCGATGGCCAATCCATCCACGCCCAGGGCCTCCACATCGGTCCGGAGACATCCGGCCGACTGGGCGCTGTCCACCAGAACCAGGGCTCCCCTGGCGTGGGCCTCCCGGGTCAGGGTTTCGACGTCGGTAATGAAACCCGGGGAGAAGGTCACGTGGGAGGCCGTGACCACCCGGGTCCTGGGGTCCATGGCCTCGATCATTCGTGCCACAGGAACATGGCCATCTTCCGGTGGAACCTCCCTCACCTCCACGCCCCGGGTCTGCCGAAGGTTGTACCAGAGGAAGACGTTGTTGGGGTGCTCCAACTCGGGGCAGAGGACCACATTGTCGCCGGGTTTCCAGTCGACGCCTGCGGCGAAGATGTTGAGGCCCTCGGACACATTCTTGGTAATGGCCACCTCTTCGGGCTCTGCCCCGATCAAAGCGGCGACGTGCCCTCTGACCCGTTCGGCCTGAGCATGGAGCTCTTCCTTCACGGCCTTTCCGAAGACTCGTTTGTCCAGGTGGGCCAAGGCGGCGTCCCGGGCCGTCACCGGGAGGAGTCCGTTCAGTGAGGCGTTCAGGTAGACGTGGTCCCGCGTGCCGGGGAAGAGACTTCTGGCTTCTGAGATGTTCATCTTGTTTCCCGCGTCAGGGAAGGTGGAAAGGGAAGGTCAGGGGGCCCCTACTTCAGCGAGTCGCCTTTTTTCGGAGTGGGCGACAATGGAAGTGCCGACCATGTCTCCCATGACATTGATGGTGGTGTTGCCCATGTCCACGAGTCGGTAGATGCCTCCGACGATGGCCGCCACTTCCAGAGGGAGATTGAACGCCTGCACGAAGATGAGGGCGATGACCAGCCCGCCGCCCGGGATCCCGCCAGAGCCCTCGGAAAGGAGGAGGCCCACCAGGAGGATCGTCACCATCTGGGCCAGGGAAAACTCCACCCCGGCAGCCTGGGCGGTGAAGATCAACACCGCCGAGAGCATGATGGAGGTTCCGTCCTTGTTGATCTGGGCTCCCAGTGGGAGGGTGAAGGAATAGACCGACCGGGGGAGTTTGATCTTCTCGGCCATCTCCAGGGCCACCGAGAGGGAGGCCAGGCTGGAGGTGGTGGCAACGGTGGTGGCCCAAAGGGGGCCGGTGCTCCGGAGGAACCGCCAGGGTCTTCGATCGGTGAACAGGCTGAGGAGGGTCATATAGACCCCCATCATGAGGAGCTGCGTTCCCCACACCCCGGTGAGGAACCGAGCCATGGGCCCAAAGAGCTCGGCTCCATACCGTCCCACGGTAACGGCCATGAGGGCGCCGATCCCCACCGGGGCCACAACCAGGATCCCGTCCACCAGTTTTCTGAACAGCTCGGCCAGCGCCGCATAGGCCGTTCGCAGGAGGTCTCTCGAAGCCGATGGGAGGTACAGGGTGGTGATCCCCAGCATCACCGCCACCACCACGATCTGAGCCACATTCCCCTCGGCGAAGGCCCGGAAGACGTTGGTGGGGATCAGCTCCAGGAGGAGGTCCGTCACTGGTGGCACCTCGCCGATGGCGGTGTCTACCGGCTCGGTGAGGGTCATGCCCACCCCGGGACGGATGAGGTGCATGGCCGTGAGCCCCAGCGCCAAGGCCGACGCCGTGGTGACCAGGTAGTAGGAGACGATCTTGACCGACAACCGGCCGAAAGTCTTCAGGTCCGTCAGCGCCGTAAGGCCGGCCAGGAGGTTGAAGAACACCAAGGGAATGGCCGCCATGAGGAGGAGCCGGATAAAGAGGTCCCCCAGGGGCTCCACCATCTCGGCTCGGTCCCCGAAGATCGCTCCCCCCAACGCACCCAGGATCATCCCGATGAGGATCTGGGAGCCCAGGCCCAATCGGGCTCGGGGCCTCTTTCCGGACCCTCCTTCCTCTGCCAGTCGGCTCCTCTGCGACTCGGACCGATCCTCGTGCCCCTTCTGGGCTGATTCCTCGGTCATGGGTCAGAATCCCTTCGCAACGGGGCCCCGCCCCGCCTCAACCCCCTACCTCGAAACCCACGGAGGCCAGGTATCCATAGGCCTCCTGGAGAAGAAGCCGGTAGTAGGCGCTGGCGTTGGCGGCGGTGAGGGGGAGGGGGTGGGTCACATGGGCCGGATTCCCTTCCAGGATTTCTCCGTTGGGCCGGATGGTGTGCCCGATGTTCCACATGAAGCCCACCACCGCCTGCTCTGTGCCGGGATAGGTCAGGACTTGCTCCCACTCCCAGGTGTTGGAGTAGCCCCCCGCCGGCATTCCCA